>CANJKY010000058.1 GCA_947474875.1 Gemmataceae bacterium | reverse complement strand
GTGGGCCCACCACTCTCAATCACCCACCCTTCTTCACGTCGAAACAGTGCAGCTTGTCCTGGTCGCGGAGGTACAGTTTGCCGTTCGCCACCACCGGGTGCTGCCAACTGTCCTTGCCGCTCTTCTCCGGGATGTCGAACGACCCCTTCAGCTCGAACCCGTCCGGGCTGGCCTTCACCAGCGCCATCTTCCCGTTCTGGTAGCGGAAGTAGAGCATGCCGTCGGCGTACACTACGCACCCGGACCCGCTCCCGCCGGCGGCCGGCCCCCGCTCCTTCCACTTGATCTCGCCGGTCTTGAGTTCGACGCACGCCGGGTACCCGTTGTTGTGCGCGTGCCCGAAGTACACGTAATCCCCGACCAGCACCATCCCGCCGTGGTGGTTCTGGAGTTCGCCCGACTTGTAGTACTTCACCTCCTCCGCCTCGAACTTGCCGCGGCTCTCCTTGATGTGCAGCAGCGCCGACCCGCCGTCCCCGTACCCGGTGCTGCACCACACCAGGTCGTCCTTCACCACCGGGGTGGGGATGTTGGCCGTGCCGTTCATCACCTTCGTGTACTGCCACAGCAGCTTGCCCGTCGTGGCGTCCACGCCGACTACCCCGCCGGCCTTGCCCAGCAGGGTGACGTACTGGTCCGTCTTGCCGACCGTCATCTTGGCGGCGGACGAGTACCCGCCGGCCCCGCCGGCGTTCGACACTTCCGTCTTCCACAGCGTTTTGCCGGACTTCGCGTCCAGCGCCACCACCGCCGCTTTGTTCGAACACGGGGTGCAAATCACCTTGTCCCCGTCCACCAGCACGCTCTCGCTGTACCCCCAGCTCTGCACGCCCCCGCCGAAGTCTTTCGTGTAGCTCTTCTTCCACACCTCCTTGCCGTCCTTAGCCGTCAGGCAGACCAACTCCCCGCCCGGCGACACGCAGTACACCCGGCCGTCGGCCACCGTCGGGGTGCTCTTGGTGCCCTCGTCGTACCCGACTCTCTTGGCGTCGGCGAACGGGGTGTTCCACACCCCATTGCCGTCCGCCTCCTTCAGGCACCACACGCAGTCCTTGCCGTCCTTCTTGCCCGACCCGTAGATGAACCCGCCGGCCACGGCCACCGTGCTGTACCCGCCGC
Source organism: Gemmataceae bacterium (assembly GCA_947474875.1). Taxonomy (GTDB): domain Bacteria; phylum Planctomycetota; class Planctomycetia; order Gemmatales; family Gemmataceae; genus JALHQU01. The sequence continues at coordinate 8,942 of CANJKY010000058.1, read as the reverse complement.
CGCACCCGGACACGGTCCACAGCTTGGGCGGCCCGCCCTTCGGCCACTCCTGGAGCAGGCCGATCTCCTTCGACGCCCCGTCGCGGTTCGGGCCGCGGAACTGCGGCCAGTCGCCGGCTTTCATGTCGGCGGCGGGGGTGAGCATGGCGGACAGGACGAAATAGGTGGACAGCATGAGCCGGGGTCTCGGAAAGTGATGCGGGGCGGGACAATGGCAGTGTAGAATGCCGCCGCCGCGGCGAGTAGAATGGCCGCCGACCGGAAGGGTGGCAGAGCGGTTGAATGCACCGGTCTTGAAAACCGGAGACGGGCCAGTCCCGTCCGAGGGTTCGAATCCCTCCCCTTCCGCTTCTCGGGTGTACTCATCGGCTCTCGATCGCTCTCAACCGCCTTCATTTCCAGGCCCGGACGCGGGAAGGGCAGGGTGGGGATGGACCCCCTGCCCGAACCGTCCGTATTCTCACCCGCCCTCATGCGTTCTCGCCCGTTATCGGAATCTGCTGCTCCCGGTGCTGCTCCCGTGCTGCTCCCGGCCGGGGTCATGGCGGGCAGCTTGTTCACCGCCGCCGCGGTATCGTGCAACCCCACGTGGGCGTACCGGTCCATGGTCAGGGTGATGGTCGAGTGCCGGGCCAGCTCCTTGGCCACCTTCGGGTGTACGTCCGCCTTCACCAGGTTGGTGATGAACGTGTGCCGCAGGGCGTGGAAGTCGGCGAACCGGCCGGCCGAGTCCTCGTAGGCCAGGAAGTCCGACTGCGAGCGGGCGGTCCGCTCGTCGTCCGTCGTCGCACTTCTCACCCACGCCAGCCGCGCCACCTTCAGGTCGGCCCGCAGCATCTTCCCACCGCCCTTCTGGGCCGCCCACTTCCCCGGCCACAGCCGCACCCCGGCGGGGCGATCGGCCAGCCACGGGGCCAGCAGCTCGACCAGGGCGGGGTGGACGGGCACGGTGTCTTCCCGGCGGTGCTTCGAGTACGCGGCCGCCACGGCGAGCGTTGGCGGGGTGGCGGTCAAGCTGAACGACTCCGGGGTGAGGCTGGCCAACTCGGACGCCCGCAGGCCGGTGTACGCGGCGACGGTGTACAGCTTCGCCCGGTCCGGCCCGCTCAGCCCCTTGCGACTGCGGCCGGTGCGGGTGGCCGCCACCAGCGCCTCGAACTCGGCGGCGGACAGCTCCCGGCGATCGTGCCGGCGGTCGAGCTTCACGTTCCCGGCCTTCAGGTGGGCCAGCGGGTGGTCGGCCGCCCGCCGGTCGGCCACCAGCCAGCGGCAGAACTGCTTGGCGGCGCCCAGGTAGTGGTTGATCGTCTGCGCGGACAGCCCGCCCGCCTTGAGCGTGCCCAGTTCCTTCTGCACCCGGCTGGCCGACAGGTCGGTCGTCCGCACGAACCGGCAGGCGTCGAACAGGCGGGCGGCCCGGCCGAACTTCAGGTCCGCGTACTCGGCCCCGTTCCCCTTCGCCACCAGGTCCGCCCGCCAGTCGGCCAGGTGCTCGGCCAGCGGGCGTTTGCGGTGGGCGGCGAACTTGTCCACCACCCCGCACCGCTCGTTCTCGATCGTCTTCAGCAGGGCGGCCAGCATCATGGCGGCGGCGGACTTGTTGGGCGAGAACCGCACCCGCTTGCGGGTGCCGTCGGCGAACACCACGTCCGCCGCCCACTTGGCCGCCGGCTTCAGGTACTTCCGCCCGTCCTTCGACAGCGGGTACAGCACGCCGCCGACGCGGGCGTGGGGCTTGCCCTTGTGCTCGACGAACTGCGCGTCCTTCGGCAGAGGGTAGGGGCGGTCGGGTTTGAACAACGCGGGCATGACGGGGCCTCTCCGCGGGTGCGGATCAGGGGTGTAACAGGGAAGGGCAGGGCGGGGAAGGTCAGGGCCGGCCGATGCGCTTGCCGGCTGCGGTCGCGAACTCGGTGCTGTTATTGCTCTGGGAACGCGGGCGGCAGTTTACCGGGTGATACCACCGTGGCGTTCACCGTGACCGCCGGCAACTTCAGCCGCCGCACCCGCGCCAGCTCGGCCAGGGCGCTCGTCATCCGCTTCTGGGCGCGGCCGATGGCCCGGTCCAGGTACTCCCGCGACCGGATGTCGGACGGCGGGCGAACGCACAACAGGATCTCCAGGTGGTGGACCGTCAGCCAGGCGTTCAGCACCCGCCGCACCAGAAGCTGGTCGAGCACCGTCGGCTCCTTCCCCTCCAGCTCGGCCCGCAGTTCCATCACCCGCAGCTTCACCGCCTCCGCCCACATCGGGTCGCCGGCGCACACGGCGTCCAGCAGGGACTTGGTGGCGATCCACCCGAGGTCGCCGACGGTGGCCGTCCACCCGCGGTCACGGAGCAGGGCGGGGAGCTGGTTCATTGCCGTCTTGTCCCCGGCCCGCACCCGGTCGAACAGCTTGGTCGCCTCGGCGTCGTCCAACCGGAACTGGATGAGCGGCCGCACCGCCGCGTCCGTCGAATGGTTCCGTCGCATCCGCCATTCTCCGCGGTGGTGCCGGTGGAACCCGACGGCGGCCAGCACCACCGCGGCCGCCGACTGGAGTTCGGTATTCGCTGCGTTCAGTTGCCGGAGCAGGTCGTCCGCCTGTTTGCGGGTTGCCGCTCCTTCGATTCGAACACGTTTCCGCTCGGCCGCGGCCTGTTGCTGCCAGCGGGCGAGCTGATCGGCCAGCAGCCGGCTCCACTCCCCGTCGTCGGCCGCCAGGTACTCCTTGACCGGAACGCCGTTCACCCGTCGTGATCGGTACAGGTACTTCCGGCCGTGACGCATCTCCCAGCCCATGAGGTCATCCCTCCACGGCGAGCGACGCGACCAGGGCGGGCGGCTTGCGGATCTGCACCCCGCCGCGGCCGGCGAACCGCATCAGCCAAGCGGCGGCGGCAGAGCGTGTACCTACTGTTCCGACGGCCACCCACTTCCCGCCCGGTGATCTGATCTCCAGCCACCAGCGCCACGCCAGGGCGATCGGCTTTCGGGTCGGTTGACGTGCTCGCCTCTTGTCCATGACGCCCTCCGCCGGTCGTTCGGTGTGTACCACGGATTTCGTCGTTGCCCCGCTCAGCCGCCTCACGTCGCCGCCGAGCGGATTCAGTTCGAGCACTCGGCCGGCGGTCATGTCTTCACCCCCAACTCCGACATCCAAACAGCCGCGGTTGTGTGACCGGCCGCTGCTCTGCTTCTGGCGGCGTCAGCTCGGTGTCGGTGGTGCCGGGCGGCGGGATCTCCGAAACCCAGGTGGCGCTCGCATCCAGCGACAGGGCGGCGGTCATCGCCTCATCCCACGTCGTGAAAGTGTCGTGCATCCACCACTTCTTTGAGCGAGCGACGCGGTAAAACACGCCGAACCGCGGGGTGGTCGTGGTCATTTTCGCGCCTCACTTGTGTGAAACCCGTCCCTAAAGTCCCTAATATTGAACGTCGGTCATATAGACACCGGTCGAATATTAGGGACTTTAGGGACGGGTTTGCACAGTTCGCGGCCAGATCGGGTTCACCGCGAACAGGTCGGGGACCGGGCCGGGGCGGTTGTTGCCGGTCGGGTCGATGGGGCGGATGTACCCGTGGTCGGCCAGCACCTTCAGCGGCTCGGTCAGGTGGTCGCCGCTGGTCACGTCCCGCCGGTCCTTGAGCTGTAGGAACGCCTCCGACCGGTTGAACGCCATCTTGTCCGGGTGCCGCAGCAGCCAGGCCAGCACCCGCTTGGCGACGCGGTGCTGGCGGTCCGCCCACCCCGCCCCCAAGCACCGCCGGGCGTGGGCCTCGAAGTAGTCGATCAGGGTGGCCGCCCCGCTCACCATGTCGGCGGTCACCGGGTCCGACCCGTAGGCGTCGCCGCACGCGTGGCGGACGCACCACAGCATGATGGCCAGCCGCCCGCCGTACCCGCGGAGCTTGGACAGCACCCCGCGGTAGTGGTCGAACGGGTCGAACGTGTTCATCCGGTCGGCGATGGCCTGGGTGAACTGCTGGTACACGTCCCGGGCGGACTCGGCCAGCGGGACGATGTACGGGCGGCAGCCGCCGGTGTCGGTCGGCACCATCTCCAGGGCGAGCAGCGCCTGCATGACGTTGGCGTACCCGTCCACCAACTCGTCCGGCACCTCCCGCCACCGCTCGCCGGTGGCCGGCAGCGGGTCCGGGAACGACCACAGGAACCGGTCCGGGAACCCGTCCTCGGCCGTCGGCTCGCCCCGCCGCCACCCGCCGCGGATGTTCGGCAGGCTAGCCGGGGTCATCATGCCGGCCACCGCGGCGAACGGGTTCTCCACCACCAGCGGGCCGTCGGCGTGGCTGCCCTTGCGGTTGTACTTCGCTCGCGCCCCGGCCCACGCGGACAGCCAGAACTGCTTGTCGTTCCCCTTCCCGCCGGAACGGTACTGGTTCATCCCCAGCACCCACCCGTCCATCTCGTCCAGCGTCAGCGTCACCCCCTTCGGGTTGTCGTTCATCACCAGCGCGGCGGCCTCGGTGGTGGTGTTCTCCAGGGTGGCCTGCCGCAGCGTCGGCGCCTTCGGCTTGTCCGGCGGCGGCCCCTCGCACCCGCCCTCCTTCCACGCCTTGTAGTCCTGCTTGTACCGCTCCTCGTCGGCGCTGAACTCCAGGATCTTGGTGCGGTGCTCGGCCAGCCACTTCCGCTCCGTCTCGGAAATGGGGCCGCAGGCGGCCCGCAGGGCGGCGGACTTGGTGGAGCCGGGCGGGCTGACGGCGGCCACCCACAGGCACGGGTACTCGACGTACTGCTTCTTGATGCCCACCCCGCGGGCGCGGCCGGCCGCCCCGCCGAGCATGGCTGCGCCGATCGCCCCCACCAGGTCCACCGGCACTGCCAGCGACTCGGCACTGGCCAGCCAGTAGTCGGCGACTTGGGGAGGGAACACCTCGATGGGAAAGGCCGGCACCGGCGGCATGTCCGGCAGCGGGGCCGGTTGCCGCCACTCCTCCGGAAACCCGTCCCTAAAGTCCCCAGAGTTCGACCCCGGTTTATCCGTCCCGCCGGGGGCGTGGTGCTTGCCGTTGCTGCTCGGGCCGGGGTTGTGGCAGTTCCGTGCGGTGTGGCTGTCGAACTTGGAGCTGTCGAGCAGCCACCCACGCGGCTTCTTGTACGGCTTGGTGTCCGCCTCCTTGCACTTGTGCCGGATCTCCTTTTCCGACCATGGCGGCTGACAGGCCGGGTTGTACGCCTCGGCCAGCAGGTCGAACCCTGCCTCTTGGCCGAGGTTGAACCCGTACACCACGGCGCGGGCGGCGTACATGAGGCGGTCGTGCCCCCGCTGGCCGGCGATCGCCGGGGCGCACTTCGCCAGGTACTTCTTCGCCCGCTCCGTCACCTCGGTGGGCTTGGAGCTGGACGCGGTGGCGGTAAACCCGTTCCGCGGCGGGGGCGGGTCGTCCTCGACGTTCGTCGGCTTGCGGGCCCACTCCACCAAGGCGGGCGGCGCCTCGGCCAGCTCCGTCCGGTCGTCGATCCAGGTGTACGGCCCGTTCTCGTTCTCGCTACCGGGGGCAACGAAATACCCGCCGGTGCCCCGAACGTCGATCTTGGTGCCACGGTGGTTCTTGCGGTTCGGCACCGGTTGGCCGTCGTCCGGGAACCGCAGGCAAATGTGCATCCCGCCCGACCCGCTGGCGGCGGTGGCCGTCTCGGGCAGCGGCCCCAGCTCGGCCTCCAGCTCGGCCAGGTCGGCCAGCCCCTGCTCGCCGTCCGGGCCGATCATCAGCACGCCCGACTCCGGGCCGGTGACGACGCCGATGTTGGCCGTCGGCCACCGCTCCCACCACGCCCGGATCTGGGCCGGGTCCGTGGTGCCGTCCTTCAGCCCGTGTTTCGTCCGCGGGTGCTTCGCCTTGCTCGTGCAGGCCGCCCCGTCCGGGCACGAGCACACGCCCGGGGCGGCCATCTCGTGCAGCGGGAGCACCCGCCAGTTGTGGCACAGCGCGTACCCGCCGGCGGTTTTCCCCATTTCGCTGGTCGTGGTGGTGTTCACGCGGCACCTCCCAGGTCGGGGTGCGCGCTCAGCCACCAGCGGGCCGTCGGCACGTCCCGGATGGCCCAGACGACCAGCCGACGGCCGTGAGCTTCGGGCCGGCGGGACGGCTCGGTCTTGCCGGTGTCCTTGATGACGCCGGCGAACGCCAGGGCGCGGATACAACCCGTGACCTTCGGGTTGGCCCCGTCCATCGGCACCGTCAGCCGCACCGCGTCGGTCGTGCCGCTGCCCTTGCGGAGCAGGTGCTCGACCATCGCCCGCATGATGCGGCGGGCGGTCTTCGGGTACTTGGTCTTCAGCTTGCTGAGCGCCCGGTCGCGGCGGTCGCCGCCGGAATCGCCGGGGCGGGCATTGTCCCCGCCCGGGTCGCGTGGTACAGTTCCCATGCGTGTCTATGCCTCCTGTCGGTTACTGGTGACATGCCTGTGTCACCCGCCGGAACCGCTCTTGCCGGGGCGGTTTTTGGCGTTGAAGGGGTCACTTGGTCCGCAGTTGTTGCCACAGCGCCGACCATGTCTTGCGGTCCGGACAGCCGAAGTCGATCCATCTGGTCAGTTCGCGTTTTCCCCACACTTTGCAGCCCGAAACCATCGAACCGCTTGGCACCAAGCCGGCGGCATCCAGGCGGCACCACGTCGAAAACCCGATCCCGCAGTAATGAGCCGCCCCTTTGCCGCGGAACGCCCCGACCGGCGTCGGGCGTCTCTTCCTGGTGCGCTTCGCCGAGACGATGGGCGCGTGCGGCCCCCCGGCCACTGATGTGTCAGCGGTCATTGGTGGGCACCTCGGTTGGGCGCACTCAATACGGGAGCGTCTTTCGAGATTTGAACCCGGACCCCGATGTCCGCCAGCCATTCGCGGGCCAGCGACTGCATCATCGTGTCACCCGTCCGCATCGCCCCGATCAGGATGGCGAACAGAAACGGCGGGTCGGTCGGCTTAGGCGCGGCGATCTCGGTCGGAGAGCTGTGGTGCGTCACGGCGGGCCTCCTTTGCCCAATCCCGCGACGTTCGGCATTTACCGAATGATCACACCCTTTCATCGGGTGACGATGGACGTAACCCCCTGTGACACCGGTGAATAGAATTCTTCAAGAATTGAGGAGTTCATTCGGAATCGGATTCCGAATGTTCGGAATGTCACCGCCGCTTGCGGGGGGTACGCCGTCCATCGAGCTTCTGCCCTCGACGTGCCCTGGCAGCCGCTTCTTGGGCCTTAACACCAGCTAACTCTATCCGCCAAAAATCGTTGTCCACAACGCATGAGTCTGAGCAATCGATCTGTTCCGCGAACCTCGCCGCCGTCCAGAACCGCCGCTCCGGATCCTGCGCGCAGAGCTGTCGCATTTGGGCTTCGACCATCTTTCCCTTCACCTTCGTTGGCTCTGTCTGGGTCTCTGCGTCATCAATCTCGACCTGACCGATTCCCGCCCGTTCATCGTGGCCTTCTGGGTGGTTTTGCATCGGATTTAGTGGCCGTTGTTCCGGCTGTTCGGGTTCGCACACCTCCTCATCAGCGGGAGTGTGCCCTACGTTCTCCCACTCGAAGGTGAATCCCGTAGATGATCCCGGGCGACCGGGACGGCAGATGCCCGGCCAGACGGGTGCGTGGCCTTCAGCATTGCCGTGATACATCAGCCGGATCAAGTACATGGAGGCACTGAACATACAGGTGATCCGACTGTGGCCGTCCCCGTCTATGATGAACGGAGGCGTGTTGCGGAGGTACGCCCACAAGCCATGACACCACTCGATCCAGGGGCTCGAGGCAGCCGTCGGTGGGTAGAAGTGTGGTGGCAGCCGGTGTAGCCACTGACTCGCTAGCGTGGCACAGTTGACGAATTCGTCGAATGCCGCCCGGCCCTGAGTACCCAGATGAACGGCAACAAGGTAGGCCATGCAATCCGCGTCCGAGATTGGGCCGAGCGGGGTTAGTTCATTCTCCCCTCTTGCCCCTTGAACGTACTCATGCGGCAGTACCACGTTGCGCAGCCTAATGTGACCAGCCGAAGGCGGCACGCCGTCCATCGGCAACACGGTCAAAAACAGGTTGGCTGACGCGAATCGCGCATGTGCGTCTGCGAATCGTACTCGAACTTGATCTGTGATCCCGTGTTCGGCGTGGGAGGGAGTTTCGCCCCTCGGTGGGTGGACGACAGCACCGACCGGGGACTCCTGCGTTTCGACTGTCGGCTCTGGGGTTGCACAGACGACCTCCGCGGGGCTGACAGGTGAACTCGGCTCGGGCAACTTGGTCGGGGTGTCGCTCCGTCCCCTCACGTTGTCCCAGAGGGCCAGCAGGGCGTGGAACGCAGGCTCATAGTCTCTCTCCAGAAATGCGCCGAACGCCATGGTCGGGAGCCATCGCACCCGCGCCTCCGGATCCAACCCTTGCAGGTACTCGGCCGTGAATGACTGCCGGATCGCTGCGAGCCGTGCCAAGAGCCTGCCACTGTCCATGAGGGTGACGATCACACTCCGGGCGGTCCGCACGATTTCATCGACGTACCTCGGGTCGAGGTCGGCCTGCCCGCACTGCCGCTGAATCGCCCGCGGCAGCACTTCGAATACTGTGTGGAGCGGGAGCAGTTTGGTGTCTTCGCGGATGTCCGCCGCTGCCAGCTCGGCCCGCTCGGTCTCGCTGTGCTCCTCATCGAACCAGACGAACGCCCACCGCTTGCGTGCCACTTCCAACTCCTGCATCAGTCCGATCAGCTCGTGAAGCGGGTCGTCCCAAATCTCCGCGACCGGATGTCGGTGCAGGCGATCGCTGAGTGAGACCGGGTTCGGGTCAGCAATGAACGGCTGCTGGAGCATCCCGACGAAGGCCGAAATGCGTACTGCACGGGATGTGACCCCGTCCGGACCGGCGTCCGCCATACGTCAGTTCCTGGTATCGGGCGGGGGGGGGGGGGGGGGGGGGGCCGCCCCCCCCCGGGGGGGGGGGCGGCGC
>CANJKY010000057.1 GCA_947474875.1 Gemmataceae bacterium | reverse complement strand
GGGGGCACAAGCACACCGTGTTGATTCGGTGCTGCTACCCCGGCGGGTGTGAGGGCAGCGAGCCGTTCGTGAGGGCGACTAGTGACCTCCATTTCACGACGACCCCTTATTGCTCCCTTCACTCACGACAGATCAAAGCGAACCGTCGGGCGACCGCGAGGGCGAAGAAGGCACTGTGACAGCCGCCGTCAGCGGCCACGGCCGGGGGAGACCCCGGCTTTTCTCGTTAATCCCCAACCCCAGGAACCAGACCCATGACTCCCATCGAACGCCTGCAGAGCCTGCCCGCCGACAGCTTCGAGAGTTTCGATCTCGCCCACTCGATCCTCATGGGCGACCACCCCATGACGGACAAGCTCGCCGCCCTCGAACGCATCGACCAAGCGATGGGCGGCACCGGCGAGCCGATCAACGAACAAGCCGTCGCCGACTACATCCGCACCCACACCGAAGGCTAACCACCACCCCCGCCACAGGAGGCACTGAGATGGACGAGCTTTACAAGGACTTCACCGGCGTCCTCTACACCGCCGGAGTCAAGCACATCGCCGACACCGCGGCCGGAGGCAACGGAGCGTACTGGCTAATCACGGCAATCGGGTCATTTCAGGGACGGGGATACCCGCAGGTGCAGGCCGAAGAGTTCCAGCTATGGACCCTCAGGGTCCACCCGGACAGGTCCGCCACCCTCACCATGCAGCCCGACAGCGACAAGCCGGCGGTGATCACCCAGACCATCCCGTGGACTGACTTCGATGAGGAGGTGTGCGAGCTATACGTCTTACGCACGCCGGGGCAAAAACCGCTGATCTGCCAGCCTTGCGAGTATTGAGTTTTTTCAACAAATCGCGAGCCGGGGGTGTAGACCTCCGGCTCGCTCGACTCTTAGGATTTTTCACCTTCCAGGAACCCGCCCGTGACCCAGACCTTGAACCCCGCCGCCCGCCTCGTCACCTACATCCGCACCAGCAAGGACGAGCAGGACAAACGCTCGCAGTCCGAACGGGTCGAGCGGTGGCTCGCCGAGCGGAAGCTCAAGCCCGTCGAGACCCTCCAGGACTCCGGTGCCCGCGACCAGTCCGAACGCCGCCCCCAGTTCCAGAAGCTGCTCGCCCTCGTCGCCGCCCGCTCGATCGACGCCGTGGTCGTCAGCGAGCGGGACCGCTTGGGGTTCAAGGACGCCTGGGAGTACGGGCACTTCATCCACACCTTCCGCATGAACGGGGTGCAACTCTGGTGCGTGGCCGAGAACAAGGAACTCACCAGCGACGACCGCTTCGAGCCGATCCTCGCGAGCCTGGAAGCGGACAAGAGCAAGCACGAGCAGAAGAGCCTCGCCGACCGCACGCTTCGGGCCAAAGTCACTGCCATCCGCCGTGGAGAGTGGGTGGGGGGTAAGCCGCCCTACGGCTACGATTTGGTCGCCAAAGATCCCCACGGCGTGGAGGTCTACCGGCTCGTCTACGAGCCGGGCCAATACCGCCGCGTCTGCCACTACCCGAACGGTGTGAGCAAGCGGTTCGACGGCAAGAACAACCTGCCCGGCCGCGACAAGGGAGTGGTCGTCTACGCGGAGATCACCCGCGACAAGGCGGTCATCGCTTGGGTGCGGAAGATGTACGAGTGGTTCAACCAGGGGATGGGCGTGCGGGCCATCGCCGCACAACTCAACGACTTAAAGGTCCCTGCCCTCTACACCGGGATGTGGCTGGGACCCACGATCACGCACACCCTGCAGAACAGCATTTACTGGACCGGGGTGCCCTGCTGGAACAAGGCCGGAGGGGGGCGGCATCTGGAGTACCTGGGCGGTCAACAAGTGCCGGTGCCGAAGGTCTTCGGCCACGCCCGCAAGAACCGGGTCCGGGACGCCGCCGACTTCGTGATGGCCGATCAGCACCGGCCGGACAACGCCATCATCGACAAGGCGACTTGGGACGCCACCCAGGAGCGGTGGCGGACGATCAAGAACACACCCAAGACCCAGAAGCGGCCCCGCAGTAAGGAGCAATACTTCGCTGGCCTCCTGTACTGCGGCGACGGCTCTACTAACGGCTGCGGCAAGGCCATGTCATCATGGGCACAACAGCAGGGCTACCGTTGTTCCACCAACACCCAGTACAAGCGGGCGTGCCGCTGCAACAAGACCCGCCACGACCTGATCGAGGGGGTGGTCATTGAGCACCTCAAGAAGACCGAGCCGGGCATCACGTGGCTGCGGGACAACCCGGAGCAGGCCCTGGAACTGTTCCTGGCCGCGGAGGAGTCCGACGCCCCGGTGAAGGAGTTCACCCAGGAGATGACCCGCATGTGGCGGGAGGCCAAGAAGAAGGGCCACCGGCCGGCGGAGGGGAAGGCTTGGACCTTCAAGACGCTCCGGCAGCACTACGGTTCGCCTCAGCAGAAGCAGGACACGGAACTGGCCGCGACGATCGCCGCCCGCGAGCAGGAACGGGGGCGGCTCATCAAGCGGATGGGGCTGCTGGACGACGAGGCGGCGAAGGCGATGGCGGAGCGGATCAACGAGTTAACCGCGGAGCTTTCGGAGTTGCGGCAGAAGCTCAAGCCGCGGGAGGACCGGCTGTCGAGTCTGCGGGACACGCTCGTGGCGGTCCTGGAGCGGACGCGGCTGGCACGGGAGGCCCTGGAGGAGGGTCTGGCGACGACGAAGCGGGAGGCGGTGCGGAAGGTGATCGCGAAGATCGTGGTGGAGCACCGGCCGAAGCCGCACGGGAAGCAGATGCGGAGTGACGTGGTGGGGGTGCGGATCATCCCGCACGTGGGTCCGCCGACGCACGTTACGGGAGCGGACTTTCCGGGCGAAATGGAACGGGAGCCAGGGAAATGATGACCCGGCCGGTCGGCCGGGCGTACCCGAGATTGGCGAGCGCTCGCTCGATGCGGTGGACGCTCTCCTTCACCGCCAGTTCGGGCAGGCCGACCAGGATGATCTTCGCCGACCCCGGGCTGACGTCCACCTCCACCTCCACCGGTACGGCGTCGATGCCGACCAGGGCGAACGTCCGCAGTTTGGCGAGCATGAGCGAGGTCGGTGGGGGCGGTGAACGGGTGTGCGTAGAAAGTACCGCACCGGAGGCACGGGTTCAACCCTTCGGCCGGTGAGGGCGATCCCGCCGGGGGAATTGCGGCACCGTATCCCGAACCGCCTGGATCAGTCCGGCGACCTGCAGCGGGAAGCGGCGGAGGCGGAAGAGGTGCTCGATCCGGCCGGCCGTCTCCCCCAGGTGCCGGATCAACGCCGGGTGCGGGGCGGCCGGGTCGTGCTCGCGGACGGCCACGATCGCGGCGACGAGTTGATTCAGTTCCTCCCGGAGGGCGATCGCTTCCGCCCGGGCGGCGTCCCGTTCGGCTTCCGCGACGCGCAGCCGCTCGTTCAGGTCGGCCATGTCCAGCCGGAACCCGTCGGTCGTCCGCCGCACCGTGTCCCGCAGCTCCGCCCCGGCGAACCGGACCCAGTTGCGGTCGGCGTCAGCCGGGGTCAGGGCGGGGTCCGGGACGGCGTCGTACCCCAGGTGTTCGAGTACCGGGGCGATGGCGGGGACGATCTCGCGGACGACCGCCGCCGGCAACAGCTCCCGCCACACGCCCGGCTTTCCCTTCCAGTAGTGGTTGTTGACGCTCTCCCGCCGCAGGGACTCCATCGCGCACGCGGCGACCGCTTCGCCCGGCGACGGGCAGCGGATCGGGGCGATGCGGCCGGTCACGTCGGCCATCACACCGGCGGTGTCCGCGACAAGATCCTCGTACTTCACGCCGATCACGTCCGGCAAGCCCCACCAGTCGCACGTCACCCGCAGGAGGGCGGCGGCCCGGGGGCCGGTGGCGTACTCGACGAACGCCCGGCTGTTCGGCGAGGCCGCGAGCAACCCGTCCTCGCTCCCGCCGTCGCCCCGCAGCCAGTCCGCGGTGGTCGGCTCGTACCAGGCGAAGTGCAGGACGGAGATCAGGACGTCCAGCGGGTGCCGGGCGATGGTGAGCACCCGGAACCCGTTCTCGGCTAGCCGCGAGACGAACTCCGCCGTCCGCGGCCAGTGGATTTGCAGGACGCACTCCGGCAGCAGTTCCGCCCAGTCTCGGTCCGCCATCTCGTGCCGGAGCACACCGGGCATGGTGTAGCAGTGTTGGAGGAGTCGGCGGAACCACGTGTTTCCGGACCGCGGCGAGCTGATCAGCGCCAGTCGCAGGGCTGGGGGCATGCCGTCCGTGGGGTTGGGTGGTGGGGCCGCTTGGTCGTGTGTCACGTTACCCCACCGGCCGGGGCGGATGCCACTCGAATCTGCGGGTGATGGCGTTGCAACTCGCCGCCGGGCAAGTGGGTCAGTCTGCCACGATCGGCCGGCAACAGTGGTTGCAGCAGCGGGTGGCACGGGCGAAGGTCGGCAGGAACTCCTTCCCGCACCGCGGGCAGTTGAGCGGGTGTCGCCGCTTCATCCGTGCCGTCGCCCGGCCGCTCACAAACACCACACCCCCCAGCACGACGAACAGCGTCACCCACGGGCCGCCGTCGGCGGTCAGCCCGGCCCAGGTGTCGCCGACCCGCGGGCTGAGCCACAGTTCCACCCCGGTGCGGCCGCCGGCAGCGGCATACGGGGCGGCGATCAGGGCCACCGCCGCGGCCAGCACCCACAGCGTCCGCCGCCAGTTCCGCAAAGTCGCCTGCCAGCGGGCGTCTTCCAGTTCCGTAATGCGGCCGACGGTGAACGACGGGGCGGCGTGCGGTGGGGGCAGCGGACGGTGTCGCGGGGCGAGGGCGGAGCGGCCGCACTTGACGCACCGGCCGGTAGCCGCGACGGTCGAGCGGTGGCCGGCCAGCACGGCCGCGCAGTGCGGGCAGGTGAGCGCGTCGTTCCGCTTCGCCCGAAAGTACAGGGCCGCCAGCACCAGAACGGACGACACCGGCACCACCGCCGCCAGCAGGCCGAACACCGCCACACCGACCGGCCCCGGCAGGTTGAGCGCCCCGCTCACCGCCGCCGCCCCGCCGCACCCGACGTAGCTGCCGAGCAGCCCGCCGATGATCACCGGGATGCCGAGCGCCTGGTGCCGCTTATCCGCCTCCAGATACTCCCAGCGGGTGGGCCGCGGTCGGGGCTGGGCGTCCGGGTCCGTTGGGTCCGACGATTCATCCGGGTCGAGCAACACCGCCCCGCCGCAGTGCGGGCACCGCCGGGAGGCAGTCACCAGCGGGATGGCCGTCGCCAGGCTCTTGCGGCAGTGCGGGCAGGCGGAGCGCGGGTCGCGGGCGGCCCGCCGCCAGCGGACGACGGCCACCGGGAGGAGGGCGAGGGCGATCAGACCGACGGCGATCAGCCCGAGGAACAGCCAGGTGTCCGGTCGATCCAGCATCCCGTACCAGTTCGGGTGCAGGCCGACCCACCCGAACCCGGACGACACGACCGCAGCGATGACCGCGAGGATGACGAACGCCCCGCGGGTCGCCCGCCGCTCGGCCGCCGCTCGGTACTCGGGGACGGGGACCACGAGGAACGTGTCGCAAGAGGTGGGCCGAGCGGAAAGCCCCGGCACGGCCGTGCCGGGGCTTGGCCGCGGTCACTTGCCGGCTTCGATCTTCATGTGGCAGTTCTTGTACTTCTTCCCGCTGCCGCACGGGCACGGGTCGTTCCGCCCCACCTTCGCCCCAATGTTGCGGATGGTCTCCACCTTCTTCTCCGCCCCGCCGCCGGCGTTGGTGCTCATCTGCTGGTCCAGGTTCGATTGCGCCGCCCGCGCCTGCATGGCCGACACCGTCTGCTGCTTGACCGACTGCGCCCCGGCCCACATGGCCGCGTTCACCTCCTCGTCCCCCACGTCCTCCATGCGGAACACGCTCTCGCTCACCCGCTCGTGGATGCCCTTCCACATGTCGTCGAACAGCTTCATCCCCTCCCGCTTGTACACGATCTTCGGGTCCTCCTGGGCCAGCCCCCGCAGCCCGACCGCGCTCCGCAGGTGGTCCATGTTCAGCAGGTGCGACTTCCAAGTGCTGTCCACCTGCTCGAGCACCAGGTTCCGCTCCGTCTGGTGCATCTCCGGCCGGTACTTCAGGTCGTAGGCGTTGAGGACGGTGTGCAGTGCCTCGTCCTGCGTCACCCCGGTCAGCTTGTCCGCCTCGACCTCCACCTTCAGCTCCGCCCGGCACCAGTCGGCCAGTTCCTTCGCGTCGTCAGCGTCGGCGGCTTTCGTACCGCGGAACGCGTCGGCCACCTTCGCCTGCACCTCCGGGTAGTCGGCCGCCGGCAGGCCGGCGGTGCTGGCGGCCAGCAGCACCTCCTTTACCTTCGCCCGCGGCTCGGTGCGGACCACTTCCTCGGAGATGGCCGCCCCGCCGGCGAACCGCTCCACCGCCCAGCGGAACAGGTTGTCCCGGTCCGGGCGGCGGTCCGGCCGCAGCTTCTCCGGCAGGTACGAGGCCAGCCCGACCGTCACCGGGAACTCCACGTCCTTCTGCCGGTACACCTCCCGCACCTTCGCCCGCAGGACGGCGGCCAGTTCCACCGGGTCCTTGTCGGCCACGTCGTCCAGCGTCACCTTCAGCCCGAACTTCTGCCGCGCCCAGTCGGCCAGGCTCTCGGCCGGGTAGTTCTTGTCCAGGAAGCGGGTGCCGCCGGACAGGTCCACCGCCTGGATCGCCTTCTCCGCCTCCGCGATCAGGTACTCGGGCAGGTCGTCCCGGCCGATCTGCTTCAGCCCGGCCGGGTCGGTGGTCAGCCCGAACCGGGCGTTCATCGCCCGGCTCATCTCCTGCCACTTCCAGTCCTTGGCGTCCTCGTCCGGGTTCAGGTTCTCGTCCATCGCCTCCTGGATGACGGTCGGGGCGTTCGCCGCCGCCCGGTCTTTGGCCAGGTTGATGGCCTCCGCCGGGGTGGCCCCGCGGAAGTCGGACGCGGAGAACTCGCCGCCGAGTTCGTTCCCGACGTACTGGGCGAAGCTGGACGGGCCGTAGTTGTCGGCCGTGTACCGCTGCACGGCGTCGTCGATCTGCTGGGCGATCATCTCCAGGATCATCAGCCGCGGGTTGCGGCCGTCCAGCACCGCCTGGCGGGTGGAGTACGTCCGCTTCCGCTGGTAGTCCATCACCTCGTCGTAGTCGAGCAGGTTCTTGCGGATGTCGAAGTCCCGCTCCTCCACCTTCTTCTGCGCCTTCTCGATCTGCTTGGTGAGCAGCCCGGACTCCAGGGCTTCGCCCTCCTTCATGCCGATGAGCGGGCTGCTCATCAGCCGCTGCAGCCGCTCGCCGCCGAACAGCCGCATCAGCTCGTCTTCCAAACTCAGGTAGAACCGGCTGCTGCCCGGGTCGCCCTGCCGCCCGGCCCGGCCCCGCAGCTGGTTGTCCACCCGCCGGCTGTCGTGCCGCTCGGTGCCGATGATGTGCAGCCCGCCCATCCCGGCGATCTCCCGCCCCTGCGCCTTCATCTGCTCCTTGCTCTCGATCTCGGTCACCGTCTTCGTCCAGATGTCGTTCGGGATCTCCAGCCGGGTGGGGTACAGCGGGCGGCCGTCGGCGTCCTTCAACTGCTTCAGCCGCGCCCACGCCAGCGTTTCCGGGTTGCCGCCGAGGATGATGTCCGTCCCCCGCCCGGCCATGTTGGTGGAGATGGTCACCGCCCCCAGCCGCCCGGCCTGGGCGACGATCTCGGCCTCGCGGGCCACGTTCTCCGGCTTGGCGTTCAGCAGCTCGTGCTTCACCCCCCGCCGCTTGAGCAGCCCGGCCAGCCGCTCGCTCTTGGCCACGTCGGTGGTGCCGATCAGGATCGGCCGGCCGGACTGATGTACGTCCGCGATCTCGGCGACGATCGCCTCCCACTTCTCCCGGTCGCTCTTGTACACCAGGTCCGGGTGGTTCACCCGCAGCAGCGGCTTGTTCGTCGGGATGGCCACCACGTCCAGCTTGTAGATCTTCCAGAACTCGTTCGCCTCGGTCATGGCGGTGCCGGTCATCCCGCCCAGCTTCTTGTACAGCTTGAAGAAGTTCTGCAGCGTGACCGTCGCCATCGTCTGCGTCTCTTCCTTGATCTTCACCCCCTGCTTGCGGTGCTTGGCCTCGACCGACTGGTGCAGGCCGTCGCTCCACTGCCGGCCGAACATGGCCCGGCCGGTGCCCTCGTCGATGATGATGATGCCCAGCTGGTTCTGCTCCCGCGGGTCCGGCGCGATCATGTAGTGCCGGTCCAGGTGGTACATGTGGTGCGCCCGCAGGGCGTTGTCGATCAGGTGCGGCCACTCCATGTTGCCGGCGGTGTAGAAGCTCTCCACGTCCGCCAGCCGCTCGGCCTCCCGCACCCCGGCGTCGGTCAGGTGGATGCTCCGCTCCTTCTCCTTGATCTCGAAGTACACCCCCTTCGGCGGCGGGTTCTGCGGGTCTACCGCCTTCGGGTCCACCGGCAGCAGCACCGGCAGGCCGTCGCCCTCGGTGCCCAGGAACATCAGGTCCGGGCGGCCGGCCTTCAGCTCCTGCCGCCCCTTCCGCTCCATCTCGGTCAGCTTGCGGGCGATGTCGTCCGCCTTCTCGTAGTTCCGCACGTCGGTGAACGCCGGCCCGCTGATGATGAGCGGGGTGCGGGCCTCGTCGATCAGGATGTTGTCCACCTCGTCGATGATGGCGTAGTTGAGCGGCGTCCGCTGCACCTGCCGGTAGTACGGGTGGTACTTCAGGTCGTCGTGCCGGGCCGGCTTCATGTTGTCCCGCAGGTAGTCGAACCCGAACTCGCTGGCCGTGCCGTAGGTGATGTCACACTCGTAGGCGTGCCGCTTCACGTCCCCGTCCTGGTCGGACTGGATGTACGCCGCGCTCACCCCGAGCGCGTTGTAGATGGGCAGCATCCACTCGCAGTCGCGGCGGGCCAGGTAGTCGTTCACCGTGATGACGTGGACGCCCTTGCCCTCCAGCGCGTTCAGGTACGCCGGCAGGGTGGCGACCAGGGTTTTCCCCTCCCCCGTCACCATCTCGGCGATCGCCCCGAGTTCGTTCCCGTACCCGTGCAGGATGGCCCCGCCGACGATCTGCACGTCGTAGTGCCGCATCCCCTTGGTGCGGCGGCCGGCCTCGCGGCAGGCGGCGAACGCCTCGGGCAACAACTGGTCGAGCGTCTCCCCGCCCTTCAACCGCTCGCGGAACTTGACCGACAGCCCCTTCAGCTCGTCGTCCGACAGCGCCTTCATCGCCTCTTCGAGCGCGTTCACCTTGGCCAGCACCGACGCCGGGATGACGGTGTGTTCGGTGGCCCGCTTCGGCCGCACGTACCCGATGGCCTTCACCGCCCGCTCGTTGGCCGTGCCGAACAGCCGGGTGACGAAGTTCAGCCCGCCTTCCACGAACCCGTTCAACGCGTCGCCCATCCGCTCGAGGAAGCCGGTGGTCTTCGTGTTCGTCATGCTCGCCGTGTCGGTCGCCATATCGGGGAACCTCGGAAACCGTTCCGTGTGTGCGGATTGCGCCAGTGGGTCAATCTAAGACGGTTAGAAAAGCGGGTCAATACGGACCGCCCCGGTGGAAACGGGACAGGAAGTGCGGGCGAAATCGCTCCCGGCCGGGGTGCCCATACAATTCCCGGATGACCGTCGCCGCCAGCCCGACCCCCCGCCGCGTGGCCGTCCTCGGGTCCACCGGGTCGATCGGCACCAGCACCCTGGACGTGGCCGCCGCCCTGCCGGACCGCATTCAGGTGGCCGGGCTGGTGGCGAACTCGAAATGGCGAGAACTGGCCGAACAGTGCCGGAAGTTCAAGCCCCGCGTGGCGATCCTCACCGACCGGGCGGCGTTCGATGCGGCCGACAAATCCGCGTTCCCGGCCGAAACCGCCCTACAATTCGGCGACGACGCGGTGTGCCGGCTGGCGTCTGCGGATGACGTGGACGTGGTGTTGTCGGCGGTGGTCGGGGCGGCCGGGCTGACCGGCACCTGGGCGGCGCTGGAGGCGGGCAAGACGGTTGCCCTGGCGAACAAGGAAACGCTGGTGGTCGGCGGGGCGCTCGTCACTGAACTGGCGACCCGGCGGAACGCCAAACTGCTGCCGGTCGATTCCGAACACTCGGCCATCTTCCAGGCGCTGGTCGGGCACACGACGGCGGATGT
>CANJKY010000056.1 GCA_947474875.1 Gemmataceae bacterium | reverse complement strand
CCAGCAGCCCCGCTCATTACAGTCGCGGCGAAGATGCGTGCCTCACCGCTCGATCTCGATCGCCTGGTCTTTCGTGATCGCTTTCTCCATCGACTCGCCCTCTAGCAGCAGGCGGAACTGCGCCTGGCCGGGGGTGCGGGCTTGGTACGTGACGATGAACTCGACCGACTTGCCGGGGGCCACCGGCTGCGGCGGGAACACCAGGGTGTTGTCGTTCGGGTCGAGCGACGCCTTCGACGGGCTGCTGTCCTTCAGCGTCACCTCCCGCGGCAGGATCACCCGCAGGCGGACGCCCTTGTCCGTCTCCGACCCTTGGTTCCGCACCAGCACGGTGATCGTGCCCTCCCGCTGCACCGGCAGCCGGCCGGGGGTGAACGTCGGCTTCCAGCTCAGGTCCGCCCGGCCGACGAAATCGGTGATCGCCTCGCGGGTCTGGTCGTCGGTCCGGCCGTTGGCGTCGCGGGCCGACGCCTTCAGCGTCCGCCGCCCGGACGTGCCCTGCTCGGGCACCACCTCCAGCCGGAACTCCTGCGACTCGCCGGCGGCCAGCTTCGGCACCACCCACACCCGCTTGCCGCGATCGGTGCGGCAGCCGTTGGTCAGCTTCACCACCGCCAGGTCATCCGGCACGTCGACGGCCACCCGCACGTTGTCCAGCGGCATGGTGCCGGCGTTCTTCACCACCGCCGTGTACTTCACCGGCGCCTTCGCCTCGCCCTTCGCCGGGCCGCGGAAGTCGAGTTGCAACGCCGGCAGTAGCACCTTTGTGGTGGACTGGGCGGCGGAGGCGTCCAGCACCCCGGTCTCGCACGCCAGGGAGGACATGGTCGCCATCTCACCGCCTTGCCGCGCCAGCAACTGGTACGGCACCGTCTTCGTCTCCCCGGGGGCGATGGTGCCCAGCTTCCACTGCCGCTGGCCGGGGATGGCGGTGGGGTCGCCCTCGCCCCGTACCTCCGCATTCTGCGGCACCGTCTCGGTGAGCACCGCGTTCGGCACCGGCACCGAGCCGTTGTTCGTCACCTTCACCACCACCGCCGCCGGCTCGCCCACCGCCACCTGCGGCGGGGCCGTCTTCTTCACCGCCACCCGCGGCTTGTCGATGCCCGTCTCCACCTTCGCCCCGTACTCGAACGACACGTAGGCGGTGGCCGCGATCTGCTTCACGTCCGGCTTCGGCTGGAACTCCAGGTCGATCGCCTTGGACTCGCCGCGGTTCAGGTTGCCGATGTCCCACACCAACTCCCGCGTCTCCTTCGACTGCATCCCCTGCGGCTCGCACTTTCGCACCTCCGCCGCCCCGTCCGGCCACGGCATCCGCACCCGCACCCGCAGGGCCTTGGACTGCGAGTTGTTCGTCACCGTGATCTTGTACGGCACCGGCTTGCCGGTCGGCACGTGTGACGGGGTGCGGACCTGGAGTTGCACCACCGGCGGGGGCGGATCGACCACCGGGGCTGACCCGCGACCGCCGCTGGTGCTCACCCCGGTGGCCACCGGGGTGCGGTCGGGCGAATCGGGAATGGCGGCCGGGAACGGCTCGCCGAGCCGCTGTGCCGGCTGCACGTTCGGGTCGACAATCGGGATGTCGTAGGCCCCGGGCACCGGCAGCTTCGTCGGCAGGTCGATCGGCGGCAACTTGCCCGGCTCCGGCAGATCGGCTGCGAACACGGACGCGGCGATCAGCCCGGCGCACACAGCCCAGCGGAACACGGTCGGTCGGCTTCCGGTCGGCATTCCGCTCTCCTCCGCGGGCGGGACATGGGTTGCCCACATTCGACCCGGCGGGATACCATTTCAGGGAAGCTGGGAAAAGGGCAACCACCGGCCGCCCGTCGAAACCGCGTCCGCCCGCCGTGGGTATTTCTGACACCCCGTCACCGGGGTACGCACCAACCGGAGTCACGCTGCATGACCGTTCGTACCCGCCGCCTGGCCGCCCTACTGGCGGCCGCGGCCTTCGCCCCCGCCGCCCTGGCCGACAACCCGTTCAACCCGACACAGAACCCGCCGGGCGGGCTGAAGAAGGAGACGCCGGCCAACAAGAAGCCGGAGAAAGCGGAGGAGAAGGAGGAAAAGAAGGAGGCGGCGACCGCCCTGCCCCGCGTCGCACACATCAAGCTGAGCGGCGACCTGGGCGAATCCCCGGCCGAGGCGGACAGCCCGTTCGGCGGGTCGTCCGAAACCCTGCGGATGAAGTTGGACCGCATCCGCAAGGCGACCAAAGATAAGAACGTGACCGCCCTGTACGTCGAGTTGGGCGGGCTGGAGTGCGGGTTCGGCAAAGTGAACGAGCTGCGGCGGGCGATCGCCGACTTCCGCGCCGCCGGCAAGAAGGCGTTCGCCTACGCCGAGACGCTGGGCACGAAAGAGTACCTGGTGGCGCTGGCGTGCGATTCCATCAGCCTGCCGGAGAGCGGCGGGGTGGAGGTGGTCGGGCTGCGGGCGGAGGTCATGTTCTACAAGGACGCGCTCAAGCTGCTCAACTTGGAAGCGGACGTGCTCAAGATGGGCAAGTACAAGAGCGCGGTCGAGCCGTTCACGCAAGACAAGATGAGCGCCGAGAACCGCGAGCAGATCAAGAGCATGATGGACGACAACTTCGAGAAGGAGATCGTGGCGGCGATGGTGGCCGGCCGGCCGGGGCAGAAGTGGACGCCGGAGCAGGCGGAGAAGGTCATCGACCAGGGGCCGTTCACGGCGAAGAAGGCGCTCAAGCTCGGGCTGATCGACAGCCTGAAGTACCCGGACCAGTTCGAGGCCGGGTTCGCCAAGGCCCTCGGCGTGGACGAGGTGAAGATCGAGCGGGGGTACGGCAAACCGAAGAGCAAGGAGGCGGACTTCTCCAACCCGTTCGCCCTGCTGGATGTGCTCAGCCCGAAGAAGAAGCCGGAGAGCAAGGAGCCGAAGATCGCCGTCGTCCACCTGATCGGCGGGATCGACAGCGGCAAGGGCGGGTACAGCCCGCTGGGCGGCAGCAGCGTCGGGTCGGACACCATCGTCGAGGCCATCCGCGAGGCGGACAAGAACCCGACGGTGAAGGCGATCGTGCTGCGGGTGGACTCGCCCGGCGGGTCGGCCCTGGCCAGCGACATGATCTGGCAGGCGCTGAAGGTGTGCAAGAAGCCGGTGATCGCCAGCATGGGGGACGTGGCCGCCAGCGGCGGGTACTACGTCACCATGAACGCCAAGCGGGTGTTCGCCGAGCCGGGCACGATCACCGGCAGCATCGGGGTGTTCGGCATGAAGCTGGTGACCGGCGGGCTGTTCGACAAGTTCGGGGTGAAGACGGAGGTGGTGAGCCGCGGGAAGAACAGCGGGGCGGCGTCCAGCCACGGCAAGTGGACGGACAGCGAGCGGGCCGCCCTCACCGAGACCGTGGAGGACGTGTATGACACGTTCCTGACCAAGGCGCTGGCCGGGCGGCACGCGAACGGGCAGACGATGACGATGGAGCAGTTGAAGGAGATGGCCGGCGGGCGGGTGTGGACCGGCCGGCAGGCGAAGGCGAACGGGCTGGTGGACGAGCTGGGCACGCTGGACGACGCCGTCGCCTACGCCAAGAAGGAGGCCGGCGTGGACCCGGCGAAGGACATGGAACTGCTCCTGCTGCCCAAGCCGGTGTCGTTCCTGGACAAGCTGATGGACGGCGGGCTGCCGTTCGGCCTGAGCGCCGAGTGGAAGCTGGTGCCGGGGGCGGAGAAGGCGGTGCGGGGGCTGGCCCCGGTACTCGGGGCGAACAAGGACCGCGTGCGGCTGGCGATGCCGTTCATGATCGAGTGGAAGTGACCCACGCCTCGCGGGATGTGAGCGGCCGGGGTGAACCCGGCCGCTGTTCATTCCCCCCCGTCGCTGTCCCGCAGCGGCAGGGTGCTCAGGTCGGTGCCGGTGCCGGGCAAACTGTTCGCATTCCGCGCCCACCACTCCTCCGCCCGCGCCTCCGTCCAGTCGGTGGTGAACCGGCAGTCGGCCAGGGCGTGGTCCAGGTCGGCGGCCGACTGGAACCGCTGGGTCACGTCCTTGTGCAGGCAGCGGGCGACCACCGCCAGCAGGTCGTCCGGCACCAGCGGGTTGAAATCGACCACCGGCGTCGGGGTGTCGGACACCACCGCCATCAGCGTCTTCATCGGGTTCTCGCGGTGGAACGCCTCCCGCCCGGTGAGCAGGTAGTACGCCACGCTGCCCAGGCTGAACAGGTCGCTGCGACCGTCCAGCACCCCGCCGCTGGCCTGCTCCGGGCTCATGTACTCGGGGGTGCCGACGATCAGCCCGTCGCGGGTGATCTTCCCCTCCGGCTGCTCCTCGGACAGGGTGTGGACGAGACCGAAGTCCACCAGCTTCACCCGGTCGTGCGGGCTGCCGGCGGCGAACACCACCACGTTGCTCGGCTTGATGTCGCGGTGGACCAGCCCGTGCTCGTGCGCCTCCCGCAACGCCCCGCACACCTGCCGCAGCAGGTACACCGCCCGCTCCGGCGGGAGCGGGCCGAACCGCCCGACCAGGTCCTCCAGGCTCATCCCCGGCAGGTACTCCATCACGTAGTAGAAGGTGCCGTCGTCCGCCACCCCGTAGTCGTAGATCTCGACCGTGTTCGGGTGCCGCAGTTGGGCCGTCGCCTGCACCTCCAGTTGGAACCGCCGCACCTGCTCCGGGCTGTGCAGGTAGCGGGCGTGGATCCGCTTGAGCGCGCACGGCCGCTTGAGCAGCCGGTGCTCGGCCAGGTACACCTCGCCCATGCCGCCGGACCCGAGCTTCCGCCGCAGCCGGTACTGGCCCATCTCCCGCACCGCCTCGCGGGCGGACGCCACCTGCCGCTGTAGCTCGGCCGTCTTGGCGGTGCCGAACACCGCCAGCCCGCCGCCGGCGGCCAGCATGGTGAGGGCCACCGCGAACAGGGCCACCGGGTTCTGCTGGGCGGGCAGGGAGGTGGCGGCCACCACCCCGTCGATGACCAGCGGGGTGAGGATCATGGCCACCGTCACCCCGATGCCGCGGGCGACGGTGTTCGGCACCAGCACGGCGTGGAACACGATCAGCAGCAGCCAGTTGAAATGCACCACCAGGG
Organism: Gemmataceae bacterium; assembly: GCA_947474875.1. Lineage (GTDB taxonomy): Bacteria > Planctomycetota > Planctomycetia > Gemmatales > Gemmataceae > JALHQU01. Next base: position 5,034 of record CANJKY010000056.1, on the reverse strand, counting down.
CGGCGGCCAGCACCCGGTTCTGTTCGGTCCGCAGGAGCAGGTCCCGCACCGGGTCGGTCCGCTCGGCCACCGCCTGGTACAGGTACGCCGGCACCGCCGTCTGCACCGCGAACTGCCAGTACGCGAAGAACAGGGCGAGCTGGCCGAACACCGCCACCTCCAGCACCCGCAACCACCGCTCGGGCAGCGGCGGGGTGCGGAACATCCACACCCCGAGGGCGGCCAGGGCGACCAACACCACCCCGCAAAGGACGGTGCCGGCCGGCCCGACGGCGGCGTACCCGAACAGGTCGATGAAGTTGGTGACGGACGAGACGAAGAAGAACCCGAGCGGGACGGTGGCGATCAGGCAGCACAGCCGCAGCCTGGCGTGGAACTGGCGGCGGGTGGCGTCGTCCAGCCGGTCTTGCCGCGTTTTGGCGGGCCGCCGGCCGGGGTTCGGCCGCGGGCCGGACGCCGGGGCCACGGCCGACGCCGACAGGGTAAAGTCGGTGGTGTCAGTGTCCGGGTCTGCCTGCCCGAGCCGCATCTCGCGGGTGCGGTCCGGGGACGGCCGGCCGTGCGGCCGGGGGACGTGGGTGGTGGATGCCATCGGGCCGCGGCGCGAGTCGGGCGAGGTGAGGTGATTGTATCACGAGACGGCGGGTCGAGGTGGCCGCCGGCGGCCTCACTCGTCCAGCGCGTCGCCGAGGACGCTCTCGTTCACATAAATCGGCACTCGGGCCGTCACCGCCACCGCCACCGCGTCGCTCGGTCGGCAGTCGATCTCGATCAGCTCGCCCGCCTGCCGCACCCGCAACTGGGCGAAGTACGTGTGCTCCCGCAGGTCGTTGATGAGCACGTCCTGAATCTCCCCGCCGGTGAGCTCGATGGCGTTCACGATCAGGTCGTGGGTGAGCGGCCGCGGGGTGGCCAACTGCTTCACCCGGCGGTCGATGCTCACCGCCTCGAACTGGCCGATGACGATGGGCAGGCTCCGCTCCCCGTCCACCTCGTTCAGCACGATCACCTGATCCTCGTCGATCTCGTTGATGATGATCCGCTTCAGTTCCAGTTGGATCGGCACGGCCGCCCCCGGTGCGAACACGAAACCGGCGGCGACAACCGCCCGCCCCCTGGACTATAAAGGGAACCGCCGAGCCGGGTCAAGGAAGCCGGAGGGTGCGCATGACGGTGGACAAACCGGACGTGCTGGTCCTCGCCCCCACCGGGGCAGACGTGGCAGACGTCACCGAGCCGCTGCGAGCGGCCGGGTTCAGGGTACAGGTGGCGGACCTCACCCCCCATCCCCCTCTCCGAAGCGGAGAGGGGGGGAAGACTCCCGCCGTCGTCCTCATCGCCGGCGGGTCGGCCGACGAGGGCCTGGACGCGATCCGCCGGGTGGGGGCGGACACCGCCCGCTCGCCGCTGCCGGTGCTGTGGATGCTGGACGAGGCCGCCATTCCGGCGGCGACCGCCGGGTTGGACGCCGGGGCCGACGTGTGCCTGGTCCGCCCGGCCGGGGAGGAACTGCTCGTCGCCCAGGTGAACGCCCTGGTCCGATCTCGCCACCTGCCGCCGGCCGAAGCGGTGCCGGACGGCGACACCGAACAACTCCAGAAGCAGTTCCGCCGGGTCGAAACCGATGCCGAGCTGATGCGGGGGGTCGCCTCCGCGTTCCGCCCTCGCTCACCGGTGCAGATCGGCACGCTGACCGCCGCGTGGGACCACCGCCCGACAGCCGGGTGCGGAGTGCTGGACCTGACCGCGGCGGGCGGGGCAATCCGTGTGGTCCTCGTCCATGTCGGCGGCCTGGGGGTGGTCAGCGGGGCGGCGGTGGCCGAGGCGGTCGCCCGGTTCCTGGCGCGGGAGGTGCAATCGAACTCCCCGTCCGCTGTCCTCACCCTCGCCAACCTGCGGCTGAATGAACTGGCCCTGCCGGACGCGGCGGTGCTGTCCGCGTCCGTCGTCGTGGTCGACGATTCCGGCAAGGTGACGGCGGCGTGCGGCGGGTCGCCGTCGCCGGTGCTGGTGCCGCCGGACGGGTCGGCGGTGGTGTGGCACGGCAGCGGGCCGTTCCTGAACGCGGCCGGCGGCGGGTGGTTCGACCAGACGGGTGACCTGCCGCCGGGGGCGAAACTGGTGCTGCTCGGCGGCGGGGCGGGGGCGGACCGCCGGCCGGACGTGCGGGCGCTGGCCGAGACGCACCGCAGGCTGCCCGCCGAGGCGTTCGTCGCCGCCGTTACCGCCGAACTCTCCCCCGACCCGGACAACGGCCCAACCCTGCTGGCGGTGGAACGATCAGGTACAATGGCCCAGACCGCGGAGGAGACGCCATGACCCCACCCACCACCCTCACCCCAACGGGGGCGGTGACGTACCCGGACTCGGACGGCAAACGGATGGCCGAGAACACCCTCCAATACGAGTGGATTGTCGCCATCCACGGCAACCTGGAACGCCAGTTCCGGAACGACCCGGACGTGTTCGTGGCGGCCGACAACCTGATCTACCCGGTGCAGGGGAACGCCCGGATCAGCACCGCCCCGGACGTGTACGTGGCGTTCGGCCGCCCGAAGGGGCACCGCGGCAGCTACAAGGTGTGGGAGGAAGACGGCATCTTCCCGCAGGTGGTGTTCGAGGTGTGGTCACCTGGCAACACGCTGACCGAGATGATCGAGAAGCGGGGGTTCTACCGCCAGCACGGGGCCGAGGAGTTCTACCTGATCGACCCGGACACGGGTCAGGCCGAGGTGTGGGTGCGGGACGGGCGGCGGCTCGTCCCGGTGGAGGACGTGGCCGCGTTCGTCAGTCCGCGTCTGGGCATCCGGTTCGACCCGATCGAGGACGGGATCAGTCTGATCGGGCCGGACGGGCGGCGGTTCCTCAGCTTCCTGGAACTGGGCGAGGCGATGGAGGCGGAACGGGAGCGAGCGGAGGCGGAGATGCGACGGGCGGACCAGGAAGCGAAGCGGGCGGACAAGTTGGCCGCCAAGCTCCGCGAACTCGGCCTCGACCCGGACGCGGTGTGATCCGGCCCCCTCGCCGACCCGGACGACGGCCCGACGCTGCTGGCGGTGGAACGAGCGGCGTGACCGGCGGCGTGACGATCAGGCGGCGGTCAGTGGGTCCGGGCACTTGGCATCCACCCTTCGGCGGACCCATGCAAATTTCCGGTACGACCCTCCCCCGCCAACGACTTACGGCGAATATCGCCCACCGGGGTGACACCGAAATCGGGCCAGCATCACCCCGCCGCGGAGGGCCTGACCCTGCCGGCGGTGGAGCGGGCGGGGTAGACCTGGTTTTCGAGCCTGAAGGGCTCGTTCCCACAGCCCAGGGCGAGGAGCGCAGCGACGACGCCCTGGGTAGGCTGTCCCATAGGCCCCGACCCTGAAGGGGTCGTTCTCGTCGGCCATGAGCGACCCCTTCAGGGTCGGTGGGTTGGTGCAATTCTTTCCCAGGGTATCGCTCGCTCCGCTCGCTCAACCCTGGGCTGGAGGAACGACCCCGACGGGTTCGAAGACACCGCACGGGGAAGGGGCTTGCGAGGCAGTGTGCTTTGACGAAACGACGGCGGAGAAACTGGCCGCCAAGCTCCGCGAACTCTGCCTCGACCCGGACGCGGTGTGACTGGCACCGTCCTCAGCGGTATCCGCCCGCATCAGCCGGCAGTTGAGGATTGCGAGCGACTCCTACTTCTTCTCACGCACGAACTCGGTCGCCACCATCCATTTCTTGTTCATGTACCGCACCTCCGAGTGTTCACCGGTCTGACTGATCAGTTCGACCTCGGTCTCGACTGTGAACATCACCACGGACCCATCCTTGATCCACTTGTTCCGCAACTCGGTGCTTTTGCTGGCTTGGCCGAGTAGCAACTTGGACGACGCCAGCAGCACACCCCCGTCTTTCGGTGGCCTGATCGTCACCGTGACCGCCGGCTTCGTCTCCTCCGGCGGCTTGACGGGTTTGACCGGCTCGTTCGGTTTGTCCTTTTCCGGCGGTTTAACGACCACCGGTGGCATCGGCTTCACATCGGGTTTCGTCGAGGGTGTTTCAGGTTTTGATGGAGGCAGATCGGGTTTGCCTTGCTCTGGCGGCTTCTCATGCGTACCGGGTTGTCGGTCCGACGTCCCGGTCGCCCAAGCAGACTTGGGGACGCGAAACCGCAGCATGCCCTCCCCGCCGAAGTTTTTCGCGGGCAGTTCCAGATCCAGGTGGGTGGCGGTGTCTAGCGGCGGCTCGAACACCAGCACGTCCGTGACCGACTTGTTCGGGTAGATGGACTCGGTTCGCTCAACTGCCCCAACGGGCTGCGAGGAGAAACCGAAGCTGATCCGCTTGTACCCGTTCCCGAAGTTGTCCTTGACGGTCGCGTAATCCCGCCCGAGTGCGAAATCCCGGCCGGCCCACCCCCGGTACTCAAGCTTCCTCGTCGCGCTTTGGTTGAGCAGTTCCAATTTGACCATCAGCAACGCGTCCTTGGACTGGCCCTCTCGCAGCACGTCCTTGAGCGGCACCTTGCCGACGGACACGCCGGTGATTTGAACCTGGACGTCTCCGGAACGGATCGGTTTGTTGTGCGGGGTCCACTCGTCCCCAGGACGCTGATCGGGGGGCTTCGGCCGGTCGGGTATCTGTCTGTCCGGCGGGTCTACGTCTGGGAGCGGGTTGATAACCGGGGGCGGGTCGAGTTGTTGGACCGGCTGCACAGGCTTGGCGATCGAGGCCGCGTATACGGCCAGCAATACCACCCCGGCAAGCGAGAGCACGCCTAGTCCGAGCAGCACAAACCCGAGTATCTGAAGCACACCGGCCGGCACTTTGCACCTGTCCCCGCACCGCGAACACCGCCAGTCCGGAGCGCGGAACAAGCACAAGAATGCCCACACCCACAGCCAGAAACCGCAGCAGAAAAGCGAGATCAGCAGGTGCAGGATGTGGTTGATGCCACGACCCCTGACCAGCGTACTCCGCCGACAGTTGTCGCAGTAAGCTTGTTCTTCGAGGTAGACGGCCATGGGCTGACCTTCGTTGGAGTGGTGTAAGCCT
>CANJKY010000055.1 GCA_947474875.1 Gemmataceae bacterium | reverse complement strand
GAGGGTTTCACCTGGCGGCGCCCCACACCCGGGGGGTTCCCCCGGCGTTGGTGTCGGCAGCGGCCAGGTGAACCGCTCGGCGGCGGCCAGTTGGGTGGCGGCCGCCCGCTCCTTCGGGTCGCACCACAGCTGCACGAACCGGCCGATCGCCCGCCCGCGGCGGCACAGGCGGTTCACCAGCTTCTCCGCGTCCTGCTCGGACCGGGCGGCGTCGGTGAGCAGCTCGGCCCAGTCCACCACCCAGTCCACCAGCATCCGCGCCTCGATGTCGCCCAGCCCGCGGGTGAGCGCGTCGTTCCGCGCGATGCCGCGGATGAGCGTGTCCTTCGCCCCCGTCATGCGGTTTCCCCCTTCGGCCGACCGGTGGCGGCGGCGGGCGCGTTCCCCCCCCACGCCCGCCGCCCCCGGTCGCCGACCCAATCCCCACCGCTGTCCCGTTGCGATGCGGGGGCGTATATCGACGGGAATCGTGGAACGCAAGACGGCGCCCGCCGCGAACCGGCCGATTTTCGGCCCGTAAGCCTTTCGCCCGACGGCGGTATCTTCCGCAGATTCGCCGTCCACCCTCCCACGTCACCGTTGCCGCCGGAGTCCTTCCGATGACCCGCCTCGCGTACCTGCTCGCCCTGCTGTTCGCCGCCCCTCTTGTTCCCGCCGCCGACTGGCCGCAGTGGATGGGGCCGACCCGCGACGGGGTGTGGCCGGAGACCGGCATCCTCGAGCAGTTCCCGGCCGGCGGGCCGAAGAAGCTGTGGGCGGTGGACCTGGGCGGCGGGTACTCCGGGCCGGCGGTGGCGAACGGCAAGGTGTTCGTCGCCGACTACCTGCGGAAAGACGGGGAGACGAAGAACGACCCGGGGAAGAAGAACAAGCTGACCGGGAAGGAGCGGGTGCTGTGCCTGGACGCGGCGACCGGCAAGCAGGTGTGGAAACACGAGTACGACCGGGATTATGAGGTGAGCTACCCGGCCGGCCCGCGGGCCACCCCGACGGTAGACGGCGACCGGGTGTACGCCCTTGGGGCGATGGGCGACCTGTTCTGCCTGAACGTGAACGACGGCAAGCCGGTGTGGTCGAAGAACTTCGTGAAGGAGTACGGGGCGCCGGTGCCGCAGTGGGGGTTCTGCGGGCACCCGCTGGTGTACGGCGACCTGCTCGTCTGTCTGGTCGGAGGGGAGGGGAGCGTGGCGGTGGCGTTCGACAAGAAGACCGGCAAGGAGGTGTGGAAGAAGCTGTCGACGAAGGACCAGGGGTACTGCCCGCCGAGCGTCACCCGCGCCGGCGGGGTGGACCAACTACTCATCTACCACCCCGAGGGCATCCACAGCCTGAACCCGAAAGACGGGAGCGAATACTGGAAGGTGCCGCTCAAGCCGAGCTACGGTATGGCCATCAACCACCCGGTGCGGGATGGCGACCACCTGTTCGCCGGCGGCATCGGGAACGCGGCGGTGATGCTCAAGCTGGACGCGGACAGGCCGGGGGTGACGGAGGTGTGGCGGGGCAAAGCGAACACCGCCCTGTACCCGTCGAACGCCACCCCGCTGATGGCCGCCGGCACCCTGTACGGGGCGGACTGCATGACCGGCGAGTTCCGGGCGGTGGACGCGGCGACGGGCAAGGTGCTGTGGAAGACGCACGAGCCGACCAACGGCAAGGACGCGGCCGCCCCGCACGGCACCGCGTTCGCCGTGAAGAACGGCGACCGGTACTTCCTGTTCAGCGAGACCGGTGAGCTGATCCTGGCGAAGCTGTCGCCCGGCGGGTACGAGGAGGTCGGGCGGGCGAAGCTGCTGGAGCCGACCGGCGAGGGCATGGGCCGCAAGGTGGTGTGGACGCACCCGGCGTTCGCCGACAAGAAAGTGTTCGCCCGGAACGACAAGCAGATCGTATGCTACGACCTGGCGAAGTAACCTCCCGGAGTTCGCGTATGACCCGCTCGCTCGTCGTCCTGCTCGCCGCCCTTCTCGTCGCCCCGCTCGTCGCGGCCGACGACCCGCCGGTCCTCGCCGACGCCAAGAAGGCGCTGAAGGAGCCGAACAAGCCGTTCGCCATGTGGGTGAGCGTGACGGCCAAGAAGGGGCAGGAGAAGGCGCTGGAGGCGGCGTTCGCCGAGTGCCAGAAGGAGACGCGGAAGGAGAAAGGGTGCCTGGCCTACGACCTGCTGGCCGACCCGGAGACGCCCGGCAAGTACGGCTTCTACGAGAAGTGGACCGGGGCGGCCGGGCTGGAGACGCACCTGAAGGCGGCGCACACCACCAAACTGCTGGCCAAGTTCGGCGACCTGCTCGAACCGGGCACGACGATCAAGTTCCACGCGGCCGTCGGCGACTGACCCGCCGGCCGGTACCCTGACGAGGCCCACCCGCGGCGGGTGGGCCTCGGTCGTTTCGGAGGCGACGGCATGACCCCGGCCGACGTGGTGGCCCCGGTCCGCAGCGGGATGAGCGTGTTCCTGCACGGCGGGTCGGCCACCCCCACCCCGCTAGTCGAGGCGCTGGCCGCCCGCACCGACCTGGAGGGGGTGAAGATCTACCACCTGCACACCACCGGCCCGGCCCCGTTCGCCGACCCCGGCCGGGAGCGGGAGTTCCGGTCGGTGTCGCTGTTCTGCGGCGGGCCGCTGCGGCAGGCGGTGGAGGACGGGCGGGCGGACTTCGTGCCGGTGTTCCTGTCCGACATCCCGGCCCTGTTCGCGTCCGGGGCGGTGAAGTTGGACGCAGCGATCGTTCAACTCTCGCCTCCCGACAAGCACGGGATGTGTACCCTCGGCACGTCGTGCGATGCGGCGCGGGCGGCGATCGACTCCGCCCCTGTCGTGCTGGCCGAGGTGAACCGGCGGATGCCCCGCACCCACGGGCACACCGCCGTCCCGCTGGCGAGCCTGACGGCGTACACCGAGACCGCCCGCCCCCTGCACGAGCACACGCCGGAGCCGGAAACGATCGTGGAGGCCCGCATCGGCGAACTGGTGGCGGATCTGGTGCCGGACCGGGCATGCCTGCAACTGGGCATCGGCGGCATCCCGGACGCGGTGCTGGCCCGGCTGAAACACAAGCGGGATCTGGGCGTCCACACCGAGATGTTTTCGGACGGGGTGTTGGACCTGTACGCCGCCGGGGCGATCACCAACCGGTTCAAGGCGGTCCACCCGGGGCGGCTGGTCACCAGTTTCGTCACCGGCACGCGGAGGCTGTTCGACTTCGTGGACGACAACCCGGTGGTCGAGTTCCACCCGTGCGACCGCACCAACGACACCGCCCTCATCCGCAAGAACCCGGGCATGGTGGCGGTGAACTCGGCCCTGCAGATCGACCTGACCGGGCAGGTGTGCGCCGACTCGCTCGGGCACCACATCTACTCGGGCATCGGCGGTCAGATGGACTTCATCCGCGGGGCGGCCCTGTCGCCGGGTGGGAAGGCGGTCATCGCCCTGCCGAGCACGGCGAAGGGCGGGGCGGTGTCGCGGGTCGTGCCGGAGTTGACCGCCGGCGCCGGGGTGGTGACCACCCGCGGGCACGTCCACTGGGTGGTGACCGAGCACGGGGCGGTGAACCTGCACGGGAAGACGCTGCGGGAGCGGGCCGAACTGCTCATCTCCGTGGCCCACCCGGACCACCGGGCGGAGTTGCGGGCGTGGGCGGTCGGGCGGAAGCGGCTGATGGGGTGAGGTCAGCGGTACGCTGTCGGGTCGGGCACGCCGGCCTCAGCGAACCCCTTCTTGCGGAGCAGGCACGAGTCGCAGTGCCCGCACGCCCGGCCGGCCGCGTCCGGGTCGTAGCAGCTCAGGGTGAGCGAGTAATCGACGCCGAGTTTCACCCCCTCGCGGATGATCTCGGCCTTCGTCATTTGCAACAACGGGGCGTGGACGCGGAACCGGCCCGTGCCCTCCGTGCCGGCTTTCGTCGCCAGGTTCGCCAGGGTCTCGAACGCACTCAGGAACTCCGGCCGGCAGTCGGGGTAGCCCGAGTAGTCGAGGACGTTGGCCCCGATGAACAGGTCGAACGCGCCGACCGTCTCGGCGTACCCGAGGGCCACCCCGAGCAGGATGGTGTTCCGCGCCGGCACATACGTCACCGGCACCCCCTGCCCCATCGCCTCGTCGGTGCGGTCCTTCGGCACGGTGATGTCGGCGGTGAGGGCCGACCCGCCGATCGCCCGCAGGTCCAGCGTGACGGTGCGGTTTTCGACCGCCCCAAGAGCCTTCGCCACCGCCGCCGCCCGCTCCAGTTCCACCCGGTGTCGCTGGCCGTAATCGACGCTCAGCGCGAAGCACTCGTACCCTCGGGCCTTCGCCCACGCCAGGGTGGTGGTGCTGTCCAACCCGCCGCTGAGGAGTACGACCGCACGGGGCATCAGCTAGTCCGCCGTTCGAGACGCTGGCAGCCGCCGGCGGCGGCACCTATCACAATACAGATAGACCGACCCGTCCGTCGTCCCGTGGTTGTGCAGCATGTTCTTCACCGAGTCGCCGAGCGTCGAGCAACTGGAAACGTTCCCTAACCCGCGGCCGGGGCGGAACTACTCCATCGAGATCGTCTGCCCGGAGTTCACCAGCGTGTGCCCGAAGACCGGCCAGCCGGACTACGGCACCCTGATCTTCACTTACACCCCGGGTGAGGTGTGCGTGGAGCTGAAGTCGCTCAAGCTGTACCTACAGCGGTTCCGCAACCAGGGCATCTTCTACGAGCAGGTGACGAACCGTATCCTGGACGACTTCTGCGCCGCCGCCAAGCCGGTGCGGGCGAAGTTGGAGAGCAAGTGGACCCCCCGCGGCGGGATCAGCACGAACGTGACCGTGACGTACACGGCGGAGAAGTCGTGACCGACCCGCCGCCCGTCCGCTACCCGTATGTGATCTCGCTGGTCGTGGTCACCCTGCGGTACGAGTCGCGGGTGCATCGACCCCGAACCGCCGACGGCCGGTACCTGCGGGCGGTGCCGTACCTGTTCGCCACCCTGCTGCTCGGCTGGTGGGGGGTGCCGTGGGGCCCGCTGCTGTCCGCGCGGGCCATCTGGGACTGCCTGTGCGGCGGGCACGAGCAGCCCGCCTGACCCGCCTCTCCGGGAGCCTGCCGTGCCCCGCCTGCTGTTCGCGGTCGTTCTCGGACTGCTCTCCGCCCCGCTCGCTTTCGCCGGGCTGTACACCCCGGACGAGCCGTGCCCGTTCGACATCAAGCCGGACGGCACCGCCGCCCCGCTGCCGCTCACGCAGTTCCTCATCCTGTACAACGACGCGGCCGCCGGCCAGTTCCCCATCGACCCGAAGAACCCCGGCACGTTCGACTGGGTGCCGACCGACGACCGATCCGGGGTTAAGGTGCTGGCCGGCGGGGGGCTGATGCAGCGATACGCCGCGCGGCACCCGAAGGCGGCACAGCTCACCGGCCCGGACCTGGCCGCTTACACCGCCACCCTGATCCGCCTGGGCGGGTACAACCAGGCGATTTCGCGGCTGACGCCCGAAGCCCGGAGCCGCACCCCGAACTACCTGCTGCTGGCGAATCTGTCCCACGCCCTCGCGCTCGCCGCCGGCACCCCGGCCGACTGGCAGACCGCCCTCTCCCGCTTCGCCGACGCACTCGACTGCGACCCGCCCACACCACCGCCCGGCACGACGCCGGAGCAACTGAAGTGGCAGATGCGGGTGGACCGCACGCACTACCGGCTGTGGCTGCGGCTGAGCAAGGAGGACGCGGAGAAGCGGCCGCCGGTGCCGACGCAACCTCCAGACGCGGTGTTCGAGACCGCCGATCGCAAACCCATTCGCTTCTGGGAAAGCGACGAGGAAGCGAAGAAACTGCCGCCGGACGCGGTGGCGGTGGCGCAGCAACTCGCCCTGTGGTCGCCCGGCGACGTGAAGGTGTTGTGGACGCTGGGCGAGGTGTACCTGGCGACCGGCGACGTGAAGGCGGCGGTGAAGGTGTATGAGATGTGCGCCGACGGGCGGAAGTTCGGCGGGCCGGCCGTGTTCCGCGACAACCGGGCGAAGGCGCTCGACCTGTTCGCCAAGCTGCCGCCGGACGGCCCGCGTGCGGTGGAAGGCGACCCGCAGTTGGACGGCCGGAAGGGGCTGTTCGCGCTGGTGGACCCGACCACGTTCTACGTCGTCGTCGGGGTGTTCGCCCTCGCCGCCGCCGTCATGCTCGTCCTCCAGGGGTGGTCGCTGGCGAAGCGGTTCACACGAAGCCGATGAGCAAAGCCGAGCACCCCCTCACCCGCCGCGACGGCTCCGCCGTCTGCGGCGACCTCTCCCCCGCGTGCGGGGGAGAGGTGTTGTGCGGTTGATCGTCGAGGAGCGCCCTCGTGAGCCGGTAGCCCCCACCTCTCCCCCGCGTGCGGGGGAGAGGTCGCCGGCTGTTGCGAAGCAACTCCGGCAGGTGAGGGGGTCTTGTCGCCAGCGGGAGCATACAACATCAGCCCGATCGGACACCAATTCGGAGCGCGCCCCCATGACCGACTGGCTGGCCGAGTACATGCCCCACTGGGCGGCCGTGCTGGTGGCCGCCGGCGTCGCTGCCGGGGTGCTGGTGTCGTTCGTCGGGCTGGCCGCGTTCCTGTACATCTGGGGCGAGCGGAAGGTGTCCGGCCGCATCCAGGACCGGCTCGGCCCGACCCGCGTCGGCCCGTTCGGCCTGCTGCAATCCCTGGCCGACGGCATCAAGCTCATCACCAAGGAAGACACCGCCCCGGACGGGGCGGACAAGTTCCTGTTCCGCATCGCCCCGTACCTGGCGTTCGTCGCATCGTTCGCCGCGTTCGTGGCCATCCCGTTCGGCGCCGGGCTGGTGGCGCAGCCGGTGTCCACCGGCGTGTTCTTCGTGCTGGCGGTGCTGAGCACCGAGGTGTTCGGGGTGATGCTGGCCGGGTACGCGTCGGGCAGCAAGTGGTCGCTGTTCGGCGGGGTGCGGGAGGCGGCGCAGGTGGTCAGCTACGAGGTGCCCCGCAGCCTGTGCGTGCTGGTGCCGGTGTGCGTGCTGGGTACGCTCGACCTGACCAAGATGGGGCAGCAGCAGGCCGGCGGGTTCTGGAACTGGATCGCGTTCCACGACCCGTTCAACTTCGCCGCGTTCGTGCTGTTCTTCGTCACCGCCACCGCCGGGTGCAAGCGGGCGCCGTTCGATTTGGCCGAGGCCGAGAGCGAGCTGGTGGCCGGGTTCCACACCGAGTACAGCGGGTTCCGCTGGAGCGTGTTCTTCCTGGCCGAGTACGCCAGCATGTTCGCGGTGAGCGGGCTGGCGGTACTCATGTTCCTGGGCGGGTGGCACACCGGGTTCCTGCCGTTCGAGCCGACCGAGCAGTTCGGGTTCTGGGGCGGCAGCGCGCTGAACGCGGCGGTGTTCGTGGGCAAGTGTTCGCTGCTGGTGGTGGTGATGATGTGGCTGCGGTGGAGCCTGCCGCGGCTGCGGATCGACCAGGTGATGATGACCTGCCTGAAGTACTTCCTGCCGATCAGTTGCGGGCTGCTGGTGGGCGTGGGGGTGTGGCAACTGTACCTGCACCCGCTCATCGGGCTGTACACGAAGTACGTCCTCGGGTTCGGCACCCTGCTGTTCGGCCTGGGGGTGTTCGCCAGCCTGTTCACCCCGAAGGGTGTCGCCCCGCGGCGGGAGTTGGAAGGCGTGTGGGCAAAGGTGTGATGGGATGGCATCACGGCTGACGGCGCTGCCGTGTTGGGCATTTCGGATGCAGCCGCGGAGCGGCGACCGGATGTAGCCTGGGGTGACGGAGCACCGGAGGTGCGACCGAACCCCAGGAAGCGATGGCTATTGGGGTCAGCTACCTGGGGTTTGCTCGCTCCGCTCGCTGCACCCCTGGCTACATCCGGTCGCCGCTTCGCGGCTGAAATCGGCGCACTCCGGTTTCGCACGGCTTCCTTCCAGCCATCCTCTACACCTTCGCCGCGTCGCCGAACCGCTCGTGCAAGGCGGCGGCGCCGGCCGCCGTCACCGCGTTCTCCTTCACGCTCAGATCGACCACGCTGTTCAGGTGCGGCGAGCGGGCCAGGGCGAACGCCCCGCGGTCGGTGATGCGGTTCCGCCAGAAGTCGAGGAACCGCAGGTTCGCCGAGTACGGCGACTCTGCCAGGGCGATCACCCCCTCGTCGCCGATACCGCCGATGCCTGTCATCGGGTCGCGGTTCTCCCGCAACACCAACTCGCTGAACCGCAGCAGGTGTTCGCTCTCGACGAGCGCCGTCAGCCCGGCGTCGCCGATGCGGTTCATCATCAGGTTCAGCCGCGGGCCGTGCATGTAGACAATGAGCGGCGAACCGGCTAGTGCCGCCACTCCCACGTCAGTGATGCCGGTGTTGGCGAACTCGACGCTGCGGAGCGTCTCGGCCAACCGCGACCGGCACAAGGCGCTCATCCCGGCATCGCCGATCGGGCTGCCGACCAGGTTCAGTTCGGTCAGGTTGCCGAGGTACGGCGAGGCGATCAGCGCGCGAAGGCCGGAAGCTGAGATCGGGCCGATGTCGAGCGACGAAAGGGAGGTGAACGGGGCGGAGGCGATGTGACTCGCGGCCCGATCCGCTTCCGAACCACATGGTGCTGTCAACTGAATCAAGTGGGACACTTCGGCATTCGTGATCTGCTCCACGAACAAGCCGCTCAACCCATCCGTTTCCAGGGATCGCAGGGCGGTATAGTTCGAGGACAGGGCAAGCTGGCGGCACTGGCGCGCGACCGTGTGAAGGGTGCCCAGGGCGTCGATGCCGAGGGTCAGGTGAATGCGACCGTGCAGTTCGTCCGGCAGGTCAGCTTTCACGAAGTCATCGACGCCACTGAACGTGAGATCGACTTGTTCGAGCCAGTGGTGCAAATCGCTCTTCAACCAGGCTCGAATTCGCGCGTCCGAAAGCCATTCCGCATGTGTACGGAGTCGGAGCGAAACCAGCCCTCGGCGGAACGCCCACCGGTTGTACCGTTCCCCCGGCTGATCCTTCGGGAAGATCGGCTTCGGCCCTTCACGAGCCGCGGGCGGGAACTGCAAGTCAAGCAACATTCCGGTGAGTGAACCGAGCCACATCCGGAAATGGGACTTTAGCAGGTCTGTTTGCCTCGCCCGCAGCTCCGCCGTCCGCCTTGCGTCCGCCGTCGGGTGGCTCAGTTCCACCTGCACCCGCACGAACTCGGCCCGGTCCGGGTCGCCGTTCTCGTCCAGCCAATCGGCCAGCACCAGCCGCGGCAGGTCGTCCGCCGGGCGGGCGCGGCAGGCGGCGAGCAGGGCGACCAGTTCCGGCGACGCGGGGTCCACGAGTTTTCACACCTGGGTGCTTGCATTCGGTCCGGCGACCGCTTATCCCATACCCCACCGCGGGCGGTCAACCGCGGTCATTCTAGCCGGGTCGCCCATGAACCTGACGGTGGTGCTGTTCGCAGTACTCGCGGCCGTGACCGCCGCCTCGGCGGTCGGGGTGGCGGCGTCGCGGAGCGTGGTGCGGGCGGCGGTGTGGCTGCTGTTCACCCTCATCGGCGTGTCCGGGCTGTACTTCCTGCTCGGGGCCGAGTTCCTCGGGGCGGCCCAGCTCATCGTGTACGTCGGCGGGACGATGGTGCTGATGGTGTTCGGGGTGATGATTACGAACCAGGGGCCGTTCGCCGTCCTCCGCACGAAGCCGGTGGAATGGGCGGTCGGCGGGGTGCTGGCCGGCGGGCTGTTCGTGCTTCTCGCCACCGCTTCCCTGAATCTCGTCTCGTCGGGCAAGACCACCGACGACCCGCTGCCGGGCATCAGCCCGATCGGGCTGAGCTTCCTCGGGGTGGAAGACGGCGGGAGGAGCTACCTGCTGCCGTTCGAGGTGGTGTCGGTTCACCTGCTGGTGGTGCTGGTGGCGGCGGCGTACCTGGCCCGAGCCAAGCGACGGGTGAGCCAAGTAGCAAGTGGCAAGGAACAAGGGACAAACAAAGAAGATACAAGACAAGAACAGGGCGTCACGCCATGAACACACCGTCCGCGCCGCCGAAACGCGACCTGGTCCCTCGCACGCTGGCGTTCGCCGTACGGGTGGTCAAGTTCTGTCGGCGGAGCGGGCGGACGACCGGCAACGAGCGGACGATGTGGACTCAACTGCTCAAGTCCGGGACATCCATCGGGGCCAACGTGGAAGAGGCTCAGGCAGCCGAAAGCCGAGCGGACTTCATCCACAAG
>CANJKY010000054.1 GCA_947474875.1 Gemmataceae bacterium | reverse complement strand
GGGTAAGCTGTACTGGGAGTGCAACCAGAAGTACGCCGAGTTCGACCTGGAGTTCAAGGACGGGCAGTTCGAGGGGAACGCGAAGAACGTCACCGGCAAGCACTGGAAGATCACCCTCACACCGATCGAGAAGAAGTAGCCCGCCAATCAATTCTGCGGTGAACGGGCGGCGTCAGCCGCCTGGATGCGTTCCACCCGGGCGGCTGACGCCGCCGGTTCGTTAACAGCCGTCGCGGGAACTGGCGCAGGCGCGGCAATCTCGGCGTGGTATAGGCCGCGGTCCTGACTCACCCCTGTTCCCCCGCAGGAATCCCGCGATGACCCTGACCCGCTGGAAGTTGATGGCCGGCGTCCTCGGACTGTCCATGTGCGGGCTGGCGGCGCTGGCCGAGCCGGCCTGCCGCACGGTCGGGTACACGCACCGCCAGACGCCGGACGTCCCGCCGCCGGTGGCCGACGCGGGGAGCAAACCGCTACCTCCGCCGGTGAATGTTCCGCCGCCGGCTCCGTCCACGCTGCCGCCGGCCCCGGCCAGCCTGCCGTCGCTTCCGCCGCCGGCCACGCTGCCGAAGGCGGACAGTGCGCCCCCGCCGGCCACCGAGGTGCCGCCGGCCAAACCCACGCTGCCGCCGCTGCCGGGACCGGGCGAGTTGCCGAAGGGGCCGGACCTGCCGCCCCCGGCGCTCCCGGACCTCGCTCCGGCATCGCCGCCCGCCGGCGGGCTGAGCGAGAAGGCGTTCACCGATCTGGCGAAACAGAACCTGCAACTCCAGCCGCTGCCGACGCTGAGCGAGAAGAAGCCCGAGACGCTGCCGTCGCCCAAGCCCGAACTGCCGAAGTCGGACGCGGCCCTGCCGCCGCCGGTGGTCACGTTCGCCCCGGCCCCAACGCCCGAACCGCTGCCGACCAAGCCGGCCCCGAAGGCTGAACTGCCGCTGACGCCGTCGCCGGTGGTCACGTCCGAGCCGGTGCGAGTGTCGGCCACCACCGCAGCCGTGCCGGCCGAGCGGAAGCTGAAGGTGCAAATGCACCTGGGGTCGGGCAAGCCGTACTTCGAGGTGCGGGACGGGGAGGAACTGGTGCTGAAGGTGGTGTCGGACGCGGTGGAGGTGAAGGCGCCGGCGGAGAACGGGGACGCGGCCAGCGTGCTGAAGGCGAGCGGCGGGGTGTCGTTCCGCACCCTGGGCGGGAACGGCACGTGCGACGAGCTGCGGGTGGTGCCCGGCACCGGCGAGGTGGTGGTGAGCGGGCGGGTGGCGGTCACGTCCAACTGGGGCAAGGCGGAGACCACCGCCACCGCCGACAAGATGACGTTCCGCCTGGGGGCGGACGCTCCGGCGAAGAAGTGAAGAACTGATCCGACGGTCGTAACTGTTGCCGAATCGGAGCGCGGCGGGCGGGGCGGGGAATGCGTGTGCTAGGGTTGTGCTGATCAGCCGCCGACCTTGGCCCGTCCGCACGCCCCGGGTTCCTGTGCCGCCATGAATTTCAACTTGAGTCAACTGTTCTCGGCCGAATACCTGCCGTATGTCCTGCCCGGGCTGATCGTGCTGGCCACCGGGCTGATCGTCCTCCTGTTGATGCTCGGGCGGAAGCCGGACGCCGGCCTGAAGCCGCCAAAGCCTTCGCCGAAGCCGCCCGGCACCACCCCGGACCACGGGGCGTCGGCTTCCGACCGCCGCGAGACCCTCCGCCGGGACGGCCCGCCGGTGGAGGTGGTGTTCACCTCGCCGGCGCTCAAGTCCGGGGCGAACCAGGGGTACGTGATCGACCGCTCGACCGGCGGGCTGCGGCTGGCGGTGGCCTCCGGCATGGCGGCCGGCAGTTCCCTCCAGGTGAAAGCCAAGCACGCCCCGGACACCGTGCCGTGGGTGACGGTGATCGTGCGGAACTGCAAGGACACCGGCGAGCACTTCGAACTGGGGTGCGAGTTCGAGAAGACCCCGCCGTGGAACGTGCTGCTGCTGTTCGGCTGAGCCGCGTCAGAAGTTCTTCCGCACGGCGACGATGACGGCGGATTTGAACCCGCGGGCGAACCGCTCGCCCAGGGTGGCGACGGCGATCCACCGGCCGGACCGCGGGAACTCCCACACCACCCAGGTGATCTTGTCGCGGGGACCGACCCGCACCCGCTGGTACGGCGGGCCGGTGAAGTTCAGGTCGATGTCGGCCCCGTTCTCGTACCCGTCCAGATCACCGGCCACCGCCGGCCAGCCACTTTCGCGGATCACTCTCCCCTGGAACCCGGCCAGTTCGTCCACCCGCGTGTCCGGGTCGCCAACCGCGGTGCGATCGAACACGGCGTCGCTCAACTGCTCCTCGGACTGTCGCTCGACCGCGGTATCCCGATGGCGGGCGATGGCACACACCGACAGCGCGAAGGCCGCGAGCAGCAGCACGCCGAGGGCAACGCGAGCACTTTGGGCGAGGCTCATGCGAATGGGATGATACCCGTGCCGTCGTCACGCTGTCAATCGAACAGCGTGCCGGCCTTCGCCACCGCCGTCTTGCCGGCCCGCACCTCACGCGGGCTCGGCAACCGGCGGACGTACTCGTAGTACCCGTCCAGGTCGAACTTCCGCGCTGTGTTCTCGCTCGACATGTATCGGATGGTGCCGAACACGTCCCGTTCCGGCGGCCACGGGCGGTCGAACAGGCCGAAGCACCACAGGATGCCGGTGTAGCTGTTCGGGTCGCGGCCGTCGATCGCGTACTTGTTGTTCAGGTGTTCCAGCACCCGGTACGCCTCCTCCGCACTCGGCGACCACTCCAGCACCTTCTTCGCCCACAGCATCCGCAGGTAGTTGTTCATCCGCCCGGTGGCGACCAGTTCCGTCTGGGCGGCGTTCCACAGCGGGTCGTGGGTGTCGGCATGTTCGAACTGGTCCAGGGTGTACAGGTGGCTCCGCTTGTCCCGCTCGTGCTTCGTCAGCGTGGTCCGCGCCCACTCCGGCAGCAGCCCGGCCAGCGTGCCCTGCTCCGGCAGCGGGCTGAAGTCCTCTAAGTCGAAGTTGAACGCCGGCCTCTCGCCGGCATCCTGCCAACTGCGGTTCTTCCATTCCGTGTTCCGCGTTCGCCGTTCCGCACTCCTCGAAAAGTGCCACTGGAAGCCCACGTCCCGCCATGTGATGGCCTCGTCCAGGAAGCTGTTGATGTTCGGGTCGCGTTCGTAGAAGTCTTCCTTGTTGCGGGTTTTGGGGTTGAGGACGTCAGTCGTCCAGTCGTCCCCCAGGGTGGCCTCCACCACCTGCTGAATGGACAGATGCCCGTAGTGCAGCCACCAGCTCAGCCCGCTGGCCGGGGCGTTCGCCGGGTCGTCCGGGTTGTTCCGCTCGTCCGCGTACCGGCTCAGCCGCTTGCTCACGAACTGGTCGAGAATCCGCCGCCCCTCGGCCGCCCCGCCGCCGTCACCCGGCACCGCCGGCACCGTCTGGTCGATCGGCAGCCCCGTCACGAACGCGGCCAGGTCCTCCGGCGGGGTCCACGGCTGGAACGGCGGCGTCAGGTTCTTCCCACTCAGCCCGGTGAAGTCCGGCTCGGCGGAGGCCCGATGGCCCCACGCCTCGGCGAACAGCTTGTGGATCCGCGGCCGCAGGTGCGCCGCCGCCCCGACCGGCGCCCCGAGCAGCGCCAGCGGCACCATGCTGTTGCCGTCCACCGCGATCACCGGCACACCCGCCGCGGAAGCAACCGCCCGGATTTGCGCCGGCACGATGAACTGCGGGTAGTCGTCGGTCACCACGGCCACCGCGTCGGCGGCCAGTTTCCGCACCAGCCCGCGGCCGGGGTCGTCCGGCGTCTCCACGAACGGCCAGTACGTCACCCCCGCCCGCTTCGCCGCCGCGAAATTGTCCGCCATCCCCTCCAGCATGAACTGGTGGAACCGGGCACACGCCCACGGGGAGTTCAGCTTCAGCCCCTCGTACACCACCAGCGGCTTCTTGTAATGCCGGGCCAGGCCGATCGCGTAGTCGAGGGCGTGGTTGTGCGTCAGCCGGCGGAACATCTGGCACCAGTATAGGACGTACTTGCCGGACCTGTTCGCCGGGCGGTCGTTGGCGTGGCGGACGCGGGCGTCGTTGAACGTGGCCATGCGGGATCCGGTGCGGGTTCGCCGTCACCCCGATTCATAGGCGCGCTTGGCCGGGGCCGGCCCGCCGGCGTATCCTGACGCCGCCTCTTCGCCCCACCTTCGCCGGAGACGGGAATGCCGCGTCCGATTCTGCCGACCGCGATTGCCTTGCTGACCGCGACGACCCTGGTTGTCGCACAACCGGCGAAGAAGGACGAGAAGCCGGCGGTGCAGGCGACGGTCGAGTCCACCCTGACCACCGACGGCGGGAAGATCCGCCAGTTCGCGTTCGACGGCAAGGCCGATTCGTACTTCGCTTCCGCCAAGCCGCCGACCGCCGCCGACCACTTCACCCTCACGTTCGACCAGCCGGTGACGGTGAAGGCGGTGTCGGTGACGACCGGCCAGCCGAAGGGCGGGGATGAGTTGGCCGCCGGCGTGCTGGAGGGATCCGCCGACGGCAAGGCGTTCGAGCAACTGGCGAAGTTCGCCGACGGCAAGGCGACCGCGTCGCCGGGCAAGAAGTTGCTCGCCGTGCGGATCAAGGTGAACGAGGAGGCGAAGGCCCCGCTGGTCGTCCGCGAGTTCACCGTCGATGCGGACCCGGCGGTGGCGGTGTTCAAGTACCCGGTGGAGATCACCACCGACGCGACCGACGCCCCGGAGCTGAAGGAGTGGTTCGAGCAGGTGGCGAAGGTGTGCGAGAAGCAGTTCCCGATGATTTGCGACGAGCTGAAGGCGGACGGGTTCACCCCGCCGACCCTCGTCCGCATGAAGCTGGACAAGAACTACGACGGGGTGGCCTACGCCAGCGGCACGCGGATCGTCGGGTCGGTGAAGTACTTCAGCAAGCACAAGGACGACGTGGGCGCGTTCGTTCACGAGACCGCCCATAGCGTGCAGCAGTACCGCGGGCGGGGCAACCCCGGCTGGCTGGTGGAAGGGGTGGCCGACTATGTGCGGTTCTTCAAGTACGAGGAGAAGAAGCCGCGGCCGCTGCCGGCCGAGCGGGCCAAGTACGACGGCAGCTACCGCACCACCGCCGCCTTCCTCGCCTACCTGGTGGAGAAGCACGACAAGGAGATCGTGCGGAAGCTGAACGACGCCATGCGGAAAGGCAAGTATTCCGCCGACTTGTGGAAGGAGATCACCGGCAAGACGGTCGAGGACCTCGGCCGCGAGTGGCAGACGAGCCTGGCGAAGTGACCCCCATGCTCCCCCCCGTCCTCGCCGCCGCCGACGTCCGCAAGACTTACGGCAAGTTCGCCGCCCTGGACGGGGTGTCGTTCGACGTGCAGCCGGGCGAATTGTTCGGCCTGCTCGGGCCGAACGGGGCGGGCAAGACTACCCTCATGTCCATCCTGGCCGGGCTGACCGCCGCCACGTCCGGCGAGGTGCGGCTGTTCGGCCGCCCGTTCACCCCGGCCGACCGCGAGACCCGGAAGCGGATCGGCATCGCCACGCAGGAACTGTCGATCTACCCGGACCTGACCGCCCGCGAGAACCTCCGCTTCTTCGGCAAGCTGTACGGCATGACCGCGACCGACCTGCCCGGCCGGGTGAACGAACTGCTCGCCGCCGTCGGGCTGACCGACCGGGCGGACGACCGTGCGGGCACGTTCAGCGGGGGGATGAAGCGGCGGCTGAACCTGGCGGCGGCCATCGTCCACCGCCCGGACCTGCTGCTCCTGGACGAACCGACCACCGGGGTAGACCCGCAGAGCCGCAACCACATCTTCGACCAGGTGCGGGCGCAGAACGCCGCCGGCATGACGGTGATTTACACCAGCCACTACATGGAGGAGGTGCAGGCGCTGTGCCCGCGGCTGGCGATCCTCGACGGCGGGACGGTGCGGGCGTGCGACACCCTGACGCACCTGCTCGCCCGGCTGGACTCGACCGCCCGCCTGACGCTGGCGAACCCGGACGGTGTACTCGACCGCGTGCAGGGGCTGCCGGGGGTGAAGTCGGCGGCCGTGTCGGGTGGGAAACTGGCCGTGACCACCGCCGACCTGCCGCCGCTGCTGCCGAAGCTGCTGGCCGCGGCCGGCGAGGTGACCGCCCTGGACATCGAGCAGCCGACACTGGAGCGGGTGTTCCTGGCGCTCACCGGCCGCGGCCTGCGGGACTGACGGATTCGACTTGACCGGCGGGCGATTTGGCTTATCAATGGGGTGTCGGGCGCTTAGCTCAGTTGGCTAGAGTACCACATTGACATTGTGGGGGTCACTGGTTCGAGCCCAGTAGCGCCCATCCGACGCAAGGGCCGCACCTGCATAAGGTTGCGGCTCTTGTCGTTGGTAGTCGGCAGGTCGATTTAGGAGTCAACTGTACCCTAACTGTAGCCATTCCGCACGGCACACCTCACGCCATCATCTCGGCCAGCCCGTCCGCCAGGTTCGCGTCGTCGTTCGGCATGGTGTGGGCGTACACCCGCAACGTCATCGTCGGGTTGGCGTGCCCCAGTCGCTGGCTCACGGCCTTCAAGGAATGACCGGCCGAGAGCGGCAGGCAGGCCACCGTGTGCCGCAGGTCGTGGAACCGAATCTTCGTCGGGATCGGCTTTCCCCCGTTCTCCTGTCTAGCTGATCCCAGTTGGCCTAGGCCGTGTGAACTGTAGCTGGGCGAACTACGATGACCGCGGCGGGCACCATCTCCGCCCACCTCCCGCCCGATCTGCTGGATCGGCTGCGGGCGGAGCGGCTGCTGGTCGTGGACCTGCTCGTCAACCTGGGCGATCGGCTCCGCGTCGCGGTCGGCGAACAGCACCACAACCTGCTTGACGGGGAGCGGCCCGGCGACGTGTTCAACCGGACGGCGACGTGGAACGACATCCTGCTGCCGCACGGCTGGCAGCCAACCGGCGAGGGGGTGGACGGGGCGACCCACTGGACCCGGCCGGGGAAGGACGCCGGCACCTCGGCCACCACCGGGTACGGGGACGGCGACGTCCTGTACGTGTTCAACTCCAACGCCCCGCCGTTCGAGCCGGGTGGTCCGTACGACAAGTTCGCCGCGTTCGCCCTGCTCGAACACGGCGGCGACTCCCTGCCGCCGCCCGGGCCTTGGCCGCCCGGCAGCGGTCCCGTCTGCGGTCGCTCAACCGGTCCGCCGAACAGATCCGCCTGCCCGTCCTCCGATCGCTCCGCCCCTCGGGGATCACGTGACGACGGTGGCGGACTGCGGGGGTGACCGGCGTGAACATGCCGGTCACCTTCTCCACGACGTACGGGCCAGGATCGTCGCCGCGTTCGCGGCGGCAGTTCGATCGTGATCAGGCGATCAAGGAGAACTGCGTTTACCGACCGGAGTGAACGCCGCCCATGAACTGTGGTTGCCCACGTAGGCGCTCGTCAAATGGGCGACCGGCGACGGCATGACGCGGCCGACACTCATCGGTGATCCAGCGTTCGTGATTGGAGCAAAACGCGGTGGGTTGATTTCAATTACTACGCTCTCGTTCGGCACCACCGTCACATCTTCTCAAGTCATCCGCTCGAACGGACGATGAGACGACTACAGAAGCCAAGTCACAGTCTTGGAGGGGCGGTCATGGGCGGTCAATTCCAGACCGGCGTGCGGGGGGTACTCGCCGCCCTCCCGATCCTGTCCCTGGCCGCGTGCCAGGTGGTCATCCACCGGTCGGCCGACGAGTGTGACGACGGGGCGGGCGAGCCGGCCGCGGCGCGGCCGATCCCGCTCCACGAGCCGAAGTTGGGCAAAGACCCGTCCATGCACGCGCTGGCACATGACCTGGACCACCTGGAGAAGCACCTCGACTGGCACGGGAGCGTGGTGGCCAAGACCCCGGACGTGTGGGGGCAGGCCCGGCTCACCCAGTACCGGGAGGAGTTCGAGAAGGAGATGGCCGGCGAGCTGAACAAGTTCAACGCCGGCATCCAGGGGTCGGTCGCCCGCACCGACCAGGCGTTCTTCTCCAGCTCGCTCGCCCTGTCGATGGCCGCCCAGCCGAAGCCGCCGGTGATCGGCACCACCGCCCCGCGGTCGCTCGCCCCGACCGCCCGCGACACGGTGGTGGTCCACGACGTGACCAGCACGGCCGCCGCCACCGCCGCCGCTCCGGCCACCACCACCAAAGACACCACCACGACCACCACCAAGGAGGCCGTGCCGACGCCGGGCAGCCCGCCGACGCCGGTCACCCCGCTCCCGCTGGCCAACCTGAACGCGGAGATGACCGAGTTGAAGGCGGCTGTGGACCGGAACAAGGCGGAGTTGACCAAGCTCACCACCTCCAACCAGCTCGCCGCCGGCATCGGCATCGAGCCGACGCTGCTGCTCGCACAGAAGAAGCGGTACCTGGACTTCCTGAACCAGCTCCGCCGGGAGAACGAGGGGGACGACACCGCCGACTCGCCCGGGTACTCGCTCAACCTGATCCGGGTGCCGGTGTCGGTGCTGCCGGGTACGCACACGGACAAGGGGCACGGGGCGGAGATCACCATGACCCTCAGCCCGATCCTGGGCGACGACCTGCTGCCGATGACCATGCGGAACTTCGTCATCAACGACTTGGTGGATCAGCTTGGGTTCTCGATCACGGCCTTCTTGGATGAAGAGCGAGGGAAGAAGGCCGAGGACCGATTCCTGACTGAAGATGTGCAAGTCTTCCTGCAGTACCTCGAAGCGAAAAACCTTTCCGGCATTCCCACGCTGCCGCAATCGAACAAATCCGCCCGGACAACGCCAACAGCCACACAATCCATGGCTCGTGCCCAGAGGGGGTTTGAGAAGTTCGGCACCACGGCTGACTTTAATACGGTGACGATGGAAACCCTGGACCAGCGCAAGCCGGGCTATACGGCCCGTTCTGGCGGTTCCGCATAGTGACCCCACGAATCAGCTTCGCCAACGGACTGGGCGGGCGGCAGTCTTTCCCCACCTCGAATCTGCTCGACGTGTTCGGGCTACGGTTCAACTTCGAAGTCGCTTACGGCGCGCAACAGTCGCTCGGCGGTAAGATCGCGAAGACTGGCTACGCCCACCTGCCGGACGTGCAGTCGTACCTGCGAGAAGAACTGCGGGCGGCATTCGCGTTCCTCGCCGACCCCCATAACCAGCAACTGTGGGGGATGTGTACCCCGGAACTCGTGACCGACATCCGCTCTCAGAATTGGGATTCGCTTCTTGCCAAACGCCGTGCGTTCCGCGAGCAGGTGAGGGTGTTGACGGGCTCGGAGCCGTTGCAACTCCGCGTGAAGTCGGATGAGACTGGGAATCAGACCATTGAACCGATCGAGGTATCCAAGACCCGCCAGGTGTCCCGCACGTCCGCCCTGGCGTGGTGCATCCTGGTGGACGCCGCCTTGCTCACCGACCGGCTCATCCGGGACATGAAGGAGACGGCCACGGCGAAGGGCAAGTACACCCCGGACTGCGAGGCGTGGCGGGACTACTTCCACCCGAACCCGTCGCCGGAAGCCCGGCGGGCGTTCAACGAGTACGTCGCCCTCCGCTGGCCGGTGCGGGTGTTCGCCCTCGACCCGTCCACCCAGGACCAGAACATCTCCGACACGTACAGCAGCCGGCGGGAGATGCAGCTCGCCCTGGCCATCGCCTTCACCAACGGGCTGATCAGCGCGAACACCATGACCAAGTACGCCCGCCGGCTGGAGCTGAACGCCGAGACGATCGCCCTGAACCGCCCGCAGATCGGGTTCGGGCACGGGGAGAACGTGTTCGGCTGGCGGTTCACCCCGCGGTACCAGACGCCGGACACCCGCAGCAACCTGGCGGTGTTCCTGCGGGACCAGGTGGTCGGCGGGCCGAACCGCGAGCAACTGCTCCGCGAGCGGCGGCTGGAGCCGGGCATGCGGGAGTGCGTGGCGGTGGTGATGATGCCGTCGTTCGTCCCGTACGTGCAACTGGACACCACCAGCAACTGGTTCGCCCTGGCCAACCCGAAGCACAAGAAGCTGGACCACACCCAGGCCCTGCACCTGAGCCGCACCGTGCAGGCGATCAAGACCGAGTCGTGCTCGGTGAGAGACGCCGACAAGTACCGGGACGGCGAGTTCGACCGGCTGCGGAAGCGGGCTGAGCAACTGGAAGCCCGACTG
>CANJKY010000053.1 GCA_947474875.1 Gemmataceae bacterium | reverse complement strand
CCCCGGCGTGACCCGCCGGGGGTTCGTTCTTAACATGGCTGGATGAGTCCTCCGCCGCGGTCGCTCACGATTCTCGGGTCAGGTACGTCCATGGGCGTGCCGATGATCGGCTGTGAATGTCGGGTGTGTACCTCGCCCGACCCGCGGAACAGCCGCACCCGCAGTTCGGCCCTGCTGACCGTGCCCGGCGGGACGGTGCTGATCGACACCAGCCCGGAGCTGCGGCTGCAACTGGTCCGCGAGCGGGTGAAGCTGGTCCACGCGGTCCTGTACACCCACTACCACGTCGATCACCTGTTCGGGCTGGACGACGCCCGCGTGTTCCCGCACATACTGAAAGGCCCGCTGCCCATCTACTGCACCGACGACGTGGAGGAGGTCATCCGCCAGGCGTTCAGCTACGCCTTCCACCCGCCGGCCGACCCGAACATGGCGTTCGTACTGCCGCAGTTGCAGTTCCGCCGCATCACCGCCGAGCCGTTCGACCTATTCGGCCAGCGGATCATTCCGATCCCCCTCGTCCACGGGCGGTTCGACGTACTCGGGTTCCGGTTCGGCGACCTGGCGTACTGCACCGACGTGAACAAGATCCCGGACGGCAGTTGGCGGCTACTGGAGGGGCTGGACACGCTCGTGTTAGACTGCCTGCGGCCGGGGGAGGCGCACCCGTCGCACTTCGGGCTGGACGAGGCGCTGAGGGTGGTCGAACGCCTGCGGCCGAAGCGGACGTACTTCACCCACCTGTCGCACAAGTGGGACTACGACGCGCTGCCCCCGCTCCCGCCGGGCGTGGGACTTGCACACGACGGGCTGCGGATTCCGTTCTGATGAGACGAGAGCCGCGACCGCCGGGGAGCGGGGTGTTTGTAGGCCCACTCCCCGGCGGTCGCGGCTCCCCGGAGCACCCAATGATCTCCCCGCCCACCGACCTCGTCCACCGCCTGCGGCGGCACCAGCAGGAGCACGTGCTGATCGGCTGGGACCGAATGACAGCCGCTGAGCGGGCGCATCTAGTCGATCAGTTAGCCGGCGTCGATTTAACGGAACTGGAGCAGCTTTACGCCCGGCGGGACGAGCCACACACCGCCCTGCCCCCGCGGGACCTCATCGCCCCGCTCACGGTCGAACAGCCCACCGATGCCGCCGTCGCAATCGGCGAGGAGGCCATGCGGAATGGTGAGGTGGCGGCGCTGGTGGTGGCCGGCGGGCAGGGCAGCAGGCTCGGGTTCGACAAGCCGAAGGGCCTGTTTCCGATCGGCCCGGTGAGCGGGGCCACGCTGTTCCGTATCCACGCCGAGAAGGTGATGGCCCTCGGCCGGCGGTACGGCAAGCCGGTGCCGTTCCTGGTGATGACCAGCCACGCCACCCACGCCGACACCGTCGAATACTTCGAGGGCGAACACTACTTCGGCCTGATGCCGGAGCAGGTGCAGTTCTTCCAACAGGGGACGATGCCCGCGCTCGACCTGGCCACCGGCAAGCTGCTGTTAGAGAAGCCGGGCGAGTTGTTCCTCAGCCCGAACGGGCACGGCGGCACGCTCACGGCGCTCACCGACACCGGGCTGCTGCCGGAGTTGAAAGCCGCCGGCGTCAAACACGTTTTCTACTTCCAGGTGGACAACCCGCTGGTACACGTGTGCGACCCGGCGTTCGTCGGCCGGCACATCGAGACGCGGGCCGAGGTGTCGTCCAAGGTGGTGTTCAAGGACGACCCGGCCGAGAAGGTGGGCATCCTGGCCGAGATCGACAGGCGGTGCGGGATCATCGAGTACTCCGACATGCCGGCGGAGATGAACGAGGAGCGGACGGCAGACGGCACCCTGGCATTCCGCGCCGGCAACCCGGCCATCCACTGCTTCAGCGTCGAGTTCCTTGAGCGGGTGACGACCGGGGTCGATCGGCTGGCCTACCACGTCGCTCGGAAGAAGGTGGAACACTACGATCCGGCCACCGGCGAGACCATCACTTCGGAGAGTGTGAACGCGCTCAAGTTCGAGCTGTTCGTCTTCGACGCTCTGCCGCTGGCCGACCGCTGGCTGGCCGTGCAGACGACCCGCGAGGACGAGTTTGCCCCGCTGAAGAACGCCACTGGGAACGACTCAATCGATTCCTGTCGCCGCCTGATGACCGACCGGGCGCGGCGGTGGTTGGCTTCCGCCGGCGTGGCGGTGGCCGACGGGGTGGCGGTGGAAATCGCCCCGTCGTTCGCCCTCGACGCGGCGGAACTGGCGGACAAGCTGCCGCCGGGGCTGGTCGTCGATGAGCCGATGTACCTTTCGTAATCACGGATCTCTCCATGCTCCACGCGATGATCATGGCCGGCGGCGGCGGGACGCGGTTCTGGCCCCGCAGCCGCAACGCCCGACCGAAGCAGTTCCTCACGTTCGCCGGCGAGCGGTCGCTGCTGCAAGGCACACTCGACCGCACCGCCGCTGTCATTCCGCCGGAGCGGACGTGGGTCGTCACCGGGGCGGCGTATGTGGACGAAACGGCGAGCCAGTTGCCGGAGGTGCCGCGGGGGCAGATCGTCGGCGAGCCGTTCCGCCGCGACACCGCCCCGTGCGTCGGGCTGGGGGCCGCGCTCATCGCAGCCACCGACCCGGACGCCACCATCGCCGTGCTGCCGGCGGATCACCTGATCGAGCCGGAACGGGAGTTCCAGCGGGCGCTGCACGCGGCCGAGCAGTTCGCCGCCGAGTTCCCGGACTGCCTGTTCACGTTCGGCATCCGCCCGACCTTCGCCAGCACCGGGTACGGGTACATCCACCGCGGGGAGGCAGTCGGGGAACGCAGCGGAGTGCCGCTGTTCGCCGTGCGGGAGTTCAAAGAGAAGCCGACGGCGGAGGTGGCCGAGCAGTTCGTGGCGTCCGGCGAGTACGACTGGAACAGCGGCATCTTCGTGTGGAAGGCGCGGACCATTCTCGGGCAGTTGAAGGCGAACCGGCCGGACATCCACGATGCGTGCGTGCGGATCGCGACCGCCTGGAACACCCCGGACCGGGCCGCGGTGTTCGCCGCGGAGTACGAGGCAATCAAGGGCACGAGCGTCGACTACGCGGTGATGCAGGACGCCGGCCGGGCCGGGCGGGTGCGGGTGTTGCGGGCGCCGTACACCTGGGACGACGTGGGCAGTTGGCTTGCGCTCGAGCGGCACAACCCGCAAGACGCCGCCGGCAACACCACCCAGGGGCGGACGCTACTGCTCGACTCGTCCGGCTGTGTGGTGTCCGCCGAGGGCGACCACCTGATCGCCACCATCGGGGTGAGCGACCTGCTCATCGTGCAGGCCGGCAACGCCACGCTGGTGGCCCGCAAGTCGGACGAGGCGCGGGTGAAGGAGATCGTCGAGCGGCTGAAGAAGGAACGGGGAGAATACCTGTGACCGGCCGCCTGTTAGGTGTGGACACCGGCACCGTCCGCGTCGGCTTGGCGGTGTGCGACGCCGACCGCACCCTGGCCTCCCCGCTCGAAACGTACACCCGCAAGTCGCCGGACAAGGACGCCGCGTTCTTCACCCGCCTGTGTCAGCAGGAGTCGATCACCGGCATCGTCGTCGGCCTGCCGGTCCACATGAACGGCGACGAGGGGGTGAAGGCGAAGGAGGCGCGGGAGTACGGCGCGTGGCTGACGAGCGTCACCGGCTTGCCTGTCGTGTACCACGATGAACGCTGCACCACCGCCGCCGCCGAGGAGATGCTCTGGGCCGCCGGCTTGACCCACAAGCAGCGGAAGGAACGCCGCGATAAGTTGGCGGCGATGCTGATATTGCAGGCGTATCTGGACGCCGGCTGCCCGCCGGGGTGAACCGCCGCCGCACTTCGTCTATCCTGTCCGGTATGACCGAGCGCGAGTTCGCCATCGAGGTGGTGTCGAAGCTGCAACGCGAGGGGCACCAGGCCCTGTTCGCCGGCGGGTGCGTCCGCGACGAGTTGCTCGGCCTGATGCCGGCCGATCACGATGTCGCCACGTCCGCCACACCGGATCAGGTCAAGGCCCTATTCCGCCGCACGCACAGCTTCGGGGCCAGCTTCGGTGTGGTCGAGGTACTCGGGCCGAAGGACGCGCAGGGCGAGTGGTTGAAGGTGCAGGTCGCCACGTTCCGCAGCGACGGCACCTACACCGATGGCCGGCGGCCGGACTCGGTCACGTTCAGTTCACCCGAGGAGGACGCCGCCCGCCGCGACTTCACCATCAACGGCATGTTCTTCGACCCGGTCGCCGGCCAGGTGATCGATTACGTGGGCGGGGCGGCGGACCTGAAAGCGAAGGTGTTGCGGGCGATCGGCGACCCGGTGGCGCGGTTCACTGAAGATAAACTACGAATCCTCAGAGCGGTGCGGATGGCGGCTCGGTTCGAGCTGACCATCGACCCGGCCACCATCGCCGCGGCGCGGGAGATGGCCCCGCAGATCCGTGCCGTCAGCGCCGAGCGGATCGCCGAGGAGTTGCGGAAGATCCTCACGAACAAACACCGCGAACGCGGGGTACGACTGCTCGGCGAAGTCGGGCTGGTCGAACACATCCTGCCGGAAGTGGACCGCAGTCCGGTCGAGTGGGAGCGGACGTGCGAAGCGGTCGGGAGGTTGCCTACTCATGCGTCATTCCAATTGGCTTTCACCGCGCTCATTCGGACGGCCGGACCGGGTATCGGCGCCATTTGCCGGCGGCTCCGCTTATCGAACGAGGAGTACGAGCGCATCTCCTGGCTGTACGCGCGGAACGATCACAGCTTCTACCGAGACAAGCCCCGGAGTATTCTCTATCCGCTGCTCACGCACCCGGCGATTCACGACCTGATCGCGCTTCACCGGGCTGACGGGGCCGACCCCGACACCCTCGCCCACTGGGAAGGGTTGCTCCGCGATCACCCGCCGGAGGCGTTCAACCCTTCGCCGTTGCTCACCGGCGACGACCTGAAGGCGATGGGGCTGAAACCCGGTCCGCAGTTCAAGCGGTTGCTCGACGAAATCCGCACTCTCCAGCTCGACGGAGTACTAACGACTCGTTCGGAAGCCGAAGAAAAAGTGCGGCGGTCCACATCATCCTGATCGAATTCACTACGCAATCGATTGCCACCAAATCAGTTAGGTCCAGCCCTTGGAGTCGATTGAGACACGATCTCATCTAAATCGCACTGGATCGCTGCCATTCCCTGCCTATAAATCGGTAGACGATCTCTCCCATCGCCCGGACCGAGCGCGATATGACGTTACTCAGCCGGAAAGCCGACTACGCGCTCATCATTCTGCAGTACCTGCACGCCCACACGAACGGCAACGCCCGCACCATCGCGGAGAAGTTCGGGCTGAGCCGGTCGTTCGTGGCGAACATCCTGAAGGAACTCGGGGCCAAGGGGTTCGTGTCCAGCACCCGCGGGGTGAAGGGCGGGTACGTGCTGGCCCGGTCGAGCGCCACCATCACCCTGGCCGAGTTGCTCGAAGCGGTCGAGGAGGGGTTCAAGCTGACGGTGTGCAACGACCACACCCCGGCCGGGGCGTGTGAGGTGGAGCACGTGTGCCCGGTAAAAGCTCCCATGACCGAAATCCACCGCCGCATCATGGACGTGCTGCGGGCGGTGACGCTGGCCGACGTGTTCGCCCCCGCCCCGGTCGTCCCGCCGGCCCTCGCCACCCTCGGCATTCTGCACCGCCCCGAAACCGCCCCCACCCAGGCCTAACGGATACGCACCATGTTGAAGCTGCCGATTTACATGGACAACAACAGCACCACCCGCACCGACCCGCGGGTGGTGGAGGCCATGCTGCCATACTTCACCGAGCAGTACGGGAACGCGGCCAGCCGCAGCCACCCGTTCGGCTGGGCGGCGGAAAAAGCCGTGGACGACGCCCGCGACCAGATCGGCAAGCTGATCGGCGCGACGGGCAAGGAGATCATCTTCACCAGCGGGGCCACCGAGAGCACCAACCTGGCGCTCAAGGGCGTGGCCGCCATGTACAAGAAGAAGGGCAACCACATCGTCACCCAGGTGACGGAGCACAAGGCCACGCTGGACACCGCCAAGCGGCTGGAGCGCGACGGCGTGCAGGTGACGTACCTGCCGGTGGACAAGTTCGGCCGGGTGTCCGCCGACCAGGTGCGAGACGCCCTGACGGACAAGACCATCCTCGTGTCGATCATGATGGCGAACAACGAGATCGGCACCGTCCAGCCGGTCGCCGATATTGGCAAGGTGTGCAAGGAACGGGGCGTGCTGTTCCACACCGATGCCGTGCAGGCGGTGGGCAAGCTGCCGATCGACGTGCAGGCGATGGGCATCGACCTGCTGTCGCTCAGCGGGCACAAGATGTACGGGCCGAAGGGCATCGGCGGGTTGTACGTGCGGAAGAAAGACCCCCGGGTTCGGCTGGAGCCGATCATCGACGGCGGCGGGCACGAGCGGGGGATGCGGTCCGGCACTCTGCCGGTGCCGCTCATCGTCGGGCTGGGCAAGGCGGCCGAGTTGTGCCGCTCGGAGATGGCCGACGAGATCAAGCGGACCTATGCCCTCCGCGAGCGGCTGCGAAGCCGCATCATGGACAACCTGCCCGAGAGCTACCTGAACGGCCACCCGACCGAGCGGCTGCCGGGGAACGCGAACATCAGCTTCGCCTATGTCGAGGGCGAAGGGCTGATGATGGGCATCAAAGATGTAGCCGTGAGCAGCGGGTCGGCCTGTACCAGCGCCAGCCTGGAGCCGAGCTACGTGCTGCGGGCCCTGGGCGTGGGCGATGAACTCGCCCACAGCAGCATCCGCTTCGGCCTCGGCCGCTTCAACACCGAGGAGGAGGTGGACTTCGTGTCCGACCTCGTGGTGCGGGAAGTCACCCGCCTCCGCGAGATGTCGCCTCTGTACGAGATGGCCCAGGCGGGCGTCGATCTGAAATCAATCCAGTGGGCGGGACACTGAGAACGGGTATGGGGTATCGGATTTCGGGTATGACTTACGTCTTTACCCGACCTATCCCGACCCCAACCCGAAGGACGAACCAGACGCCAACCATACCCGAAACCCGATACCCCATACCCGACGGTGATTCATGCCGTACAGCGACCAAATTCTGGAACACTACAACAACCCGCGGAACGTCGGCAGCTTCGACGCCAAGGGCGAGAACGTGGGCACCGGCCTCGTCGGCGCCCCGGAGTGCGGCGACGTGATGCGGTTGCAGATCCTCGTCAACCCGGCCACCGGGGTGATCGAGGACGCCAAGTTCAAGACGTTCGGCTGCGGGTCGGCCATCGCCAGCAGCAGCCTGGCCACCGAGTGGCTGAAGGGCAAGACCCTGGACCAGGCGATGGATATCAAGAACACCGAGATCGTGGAAGAACTCGCCCTGCCGCCGGTGAAAGTCCACTGCTCGGTGCTGGCCGAGGACGCCATCAAGGCGGCGGTGAAAAACTTCCAGGAGAAGCAGGAGGCCCGACAGCCGGCCGAGGCGGCCGTCGCGGGCTGACCCGGCGTCTCGTTCTCCGACACCCCCACGAACTTCCGCAGGAGGATCCGACCAGCCGCGTTGCCCGCCCCCCCGACGATCGGGTAACATGCCCCGGCCCATGCCGTACATCAGGAGGACGCCCGCATGGAACCGACGCTGGTGGTCACCCCGCCGCCCCGCACCGACGCCGGACACCCGCTCGCCCGCGGGCTGAAATCCGTTCTGGTTGAACACAAGCTGCCGTACCGGGTCGCCCGCTGGAAGGACTCGCTGTGCCGCTCGGTCGGGTGGAAGCACCGGACGGTGGCAGTGGACGGGTTGCGGTTCAGCGTGCGGCGGGGGACGTGGGCGGACGAGTGCATCCTGAATCACGTGGTGCGGGACCGCGAGTACCACCCGCCGGGGTACGAGATTCGGCCGGGTGAGACGGTGATCGACATCGGCGGAAACATCGGCGGGTTCGCCGTGTCCGCCGCCCGGGCGGCCGAGGGCGGGTGGGTGTACGTGTTCGAGCCGGAGCCGGACAACTTCGCCCTGCTCGAACACAACCTGGACCGCAACCACTGCCACAACGTGTCCGCCGTCCGTGCCGCCGTGACCGCCGCCGCCGGGCTGGTCACCCTGAGCGTGAACGCGGACAACTCGGGCGGGCACTCGCTGCACCGGAACCACGGCGGGCTGGGCGTGACCGTCCCGGCGGTGACGCTGCAGCAGATCCTCGACGAGTACCACATCCGCCGGTGTGACTACCTGAAGATCGACTGCGAGGGGGCCGAGTACGACATCCTCCGCGGGCTGCCCGAGCGGTACTTTGCCCGCATCCGCCGGCTGGTGCTGGAGTACCACGGCGAGCCGGCCGAGAAGCGGCGGATGGCGGACGACCTGGTGGACCACCTGCGGGCTGTCGGGTTCCGCATCGATCAGTACACCGATATCGTCGGCTCCCGCGGCGGGCTGGTGTTCGCCACCAACCGGGCGGAAACCGACCCGCCGCGAAAGCCCGACTGACCGGGCGCGGTATAATTCAGCAACACCCTGTTCCGGAGTGATACGCCGATGGCCACCGTGATCGAACCGACCGCGCTGGGCGTGAAGACCGAGCCGACCGTCGCCCCGCCCTGCCCCGTCACCATCACCGAGAAAGCCGCCAGCGAGGTGAAGCGGGCGATCGCCGACTACAAGGCCGGCGAGGACGCCCCCGAGGGCGACATGCACCTGCGGCTGCGGGTGCAGGGCGGCGGGTGCTCCGGGTTCCAGAACAAGCTGGACCTGGACCCAACGTACAACGAGAAGCTGGACCACCTGTTCGAGGTGAACGGGGTGAAGGTGGTGATCGACAAGCGGAGCATGCTGTACCTGGAAGGGGCGACGGTGGACTTCCACGACGACCTGAACAAGCGGGGGTTCAGCGTCACCAACCCGCAGGCGAAGGGCACCTGCGGGTGCGGCAGCTCGTACTCCATGTGACCGGACGAGCCGCGACCGCAAGGGAGCGGGGCCATGACCGACCACTTCGAGCGCCTCGGCCTGCCGAGGCGCTTTTCCGTTGACGCGGGCGAACTGGAGCGGGCGTACCTGGCGCACAGTCGGGCCGCCCACCCGGACTTCCACGCCCTCGGCGGTGAGGGTCAACTGGCGGCCAGCGAGGCGCACGCGGCGGCGGTGAACGAGGCGTACACCACGCTGAAGGACCCGTTCCGCCGGGCCGAACATCTGCTGACGCTGCTTGGTGGGCCGATGACATCCGAGATGAAGGACATCCCGCCGGCGTTCCTGATGGAGATGATGGAGGTGCGGGAGGCGATCGAGGCGGCGGACGCCGCCGGCAAGGAGCGGCTGGAGGCCGACATCCGTGACCGCTACGCCGCCGTGTTCGCCGGCATCGACACGCGGTTCGCCAAGAACGACCTGACCGGAGTGCGGAAGGAACTGAACGCGGCGAAATACCTGAAGGGGCTGCTCCGCGACCTGCGGAACGGCTGATACAATTCCCCCGCCGGACGCTTAGCTCAGCGGTAGAGCACTCCCTTTACACGGGAGGGGTCACAGGTTCGAACCCTGTAGCGTCCAGTCCGCCGCGGTCACTTGCCCTTGTCCGGTTTCGGCTCGTCCTTCTTCTCCCCCTTGCCGGGGTTGAACTCCTTTAGCTCCCGAGTAATCGTCAGCTCGCCCCTCTGTGCCGCCTCCTTCACCAACCCCACCCCGGCGGCGTACCACTGTGTGACCCGGTTGGTATCCTTTCCCCGCGTGATCACCACGTCCACCCGGATGGCTGTAAACTTGCCCGCCGGCAGTTCGATCTCCTCCTCTTTGCCGCGGGTGAGTGTGGCGTAATGCTCGCTACCGTCTTGCCGGGCAACCCACGACTCGCCCACGCCGACCGTCAGCCGGAGCAACGGGTTGGATGTGCTCCCCTTAGCCTGCTCGCTCGACCGCTGCCCGAGGCCGTCCGCAGACACCTCGTACACGTACCCTGGGGTGGTCCGGTGGCCGTCGGTGTGCAAGTCCACCGTCACCCGGTACACCCCGTCCTTCACCTCCACCTGACTCACCGTCTCGGAGTCTTCCTCCGTGCGCTGGCCGGCGGTCAGTGTCATCACCCGCTTCGCCCCCACTGTGGTCGGGTAGTACAACTTCGCCTCCGTCCCCTTCGGCACTGGGGCGGCCACAGCGACCGACGCGACGAGCAGACCGAGTGCAGATAGGCGGAACATGGGCCACCTCCGGCAAGACGTTCAGCCTGACATCGTAACCGAACGCGGCT
>CANJKY010000052.1 GCA_947474875.1 Gemmataceae bacterium | reverse complement strand
GTGACCGACCGCGTCAGCCCGCCGCGGAACCCGGACAGGTGCGTGCCGCCGTCCTTGTTGTAAGCGTTGTTGGTGAAGCACATCTCGACTTCGTTGTCGCCGTTCGTGTACTGCAGGCACACCTCGACCGTCACCCCGTCCACCTGCTTGTTGATGTAAATGGGCGGGTGCTCGGGGGTCTCGCCGGTGTTCAGGAAGGTGACGTACTCGGTGATCCCCAGCTCGGACCGGAACGTCTCCGCCTTGCCGCCCTCCCGCTCGTCCCGCAGGGCCAGCGCCAGCCCCTTGTTCAGGAACGCGATCTGCTGGAACCGGTTGGCCAGGCGGTCGTAGTCGAACGTGAGCGCGCCGAACATCTCCGGGTCCGGCTTGAAGCTGATGGTGGTGCCGGTTTGGCCCGCCGGGGCCGGGCCGATGTCCTTGAGCGGGCTGGTGGCGTACCCCCGCTCGAACTCCATCTGGTACACCCGGCCGTCGCGCCGCACCTCCGCCTCGCACCACTCGCTGAGCGCGTTCATCGCTTTCGCGCCCATGCCGTGCAGCCCGGCGCTCACCCGGTAGGCGGCGTTATCGAACTTGCCCGACGTGCCGGCGACGGTGAGGGCCTCTTCGAGCGTGGACTTGCCGGTGTCGGCTTTGACCCCGACGGGGATACCACGGCCGTCGTCGGCGACGGAGATGGAACCGTCCACGTGGACGGTGATGTTGATGTTCTTGCAGTACCCGGCCAGGGCTTCATCGACCGAGTTGTACACGACTTCGTAGACGAGGTGGTGCAGCCCTTCCAGGTCGGTGTTGCCGACGTACATGCCCGGGTTCTGGCGGATGTGCGCGGCGTCCTTGAGCGTCTTCATGTTCTCTTCGGTGTAGGTCACCGGAGAGACGGCGGTGTCGGTAGACATCGGCTGGAAAGTCCTTCCGCGGGCGGCGTTTCGGGCACGTTTCCGATCAGTGAATTTTACGGAATCGAAGGGCGAAAGTTGAGGTCCGGAGGCGGCGGAAGGGGCAGGAAAATCAGGTCATTCCGGCGAGTAGCGCGACGTCAGTCCGCCGGTGATTCGAAGACCTCACCCCCCGGCCCCCTCTCCCTGTTCCCTCGCCTCCAGCGAGGCGGGAGAGGGGGAGGAAGAGGGGTGGCCGGCTTTCAACCCTCTCCCGCCCGACCGTTCGGTCGGGGAGAAGGGAGAGGGTGGCGAGCGGAGCGAGCTGGGTGAGGTTCTTGGAACCACCCGCACCTCCATGGGGCGAGCCTCGACCGCCACGGAGACGAAAACGACCTCACCCCCCGGCCGGCTCTGGCCCGGCGACCTCCACCCATGACATCGCGGCCACCTGCTCCGGGCTGAGCCGCTCGCGGAGGCGTACCCATGGGTCGGTGTGCGCCGCGACCGCCCCGGACAGGTCCGCCCCGACGAAGTCGCAGTCATCAAAGTGCGACCGGCGAAGGTCCGCACCACGCAGTACGGCCCCGGCGAACGAGCACCGCTCGAACAGGGACGCCCGTAGGTCACACCCGGACAGGTCGGCCCCGCTGAAGTCGCAGTCGTTGAAGTCGTTCCAACACAGGCACGATTCGGACAGGTCGGTGCCGGCGAACGAGACCCGCTCGAACAGCGACCGCCCGAAGAAGGTGCGGGGCATGGTCAGGTAGCTACGGTCGGCGTTCTCCAGTCCAGTGCGGAAGAAGCTGAGCCGCGGCTCCTCGTCGTAGATGCTCGGCATCCGGTCGAGGATCGCAGGACTGCCGTCAGGGTGGCGGGGCACGTCGGAGTGCAACGACTCCAAGTACCGCCACGTCTCTTCCAACGACTTCCGCACCCGAAGCCCTCCGCTGTCGACCGCTTTACTGACATTGTACTCGAACCGCCCGGTCGTTCCCGGCGCGGTACGACGTGACAGCGGGCGGGCAGACTTGGGGGTGGGAAATGGCACCGGCGCCGAACCACTGGTGGAGCAAACGGTGAGGTGGAACGACCCCCGGGCGCCGAACCAGCGGTGAAGCGAACGGTCACCCCGGCAGCGTCTTCACCCACGCGCGGCGGAGGGCGGCTTCCAGGTGGCGGACGTACCGCGGGGCGTCGCACAGCGGGCTGGCGGCGAGCCGGTCCCGCAACCCGGCCCGGATCTCGGCCAGCTCGGGTCGGCGGTTCATCCACATCTTCGCCGCGTCGGTCAACTCGCCCGGCGACGCCACCACGAACTCGCCCAGCCCGAGGGTGAGCATCTGCATCACCCCCTGGCGGGCGACATAGCTGGTACCGGCTACGCAGAGCACCGGCACGCCCATCCACAGCGCGTCGCAAGTCGTTACGCCGCCGTTGTATGGGAACGGGTCCAGGGCCACGTCGATGTCGGCGTACTGCTCGAAATACTTCTCCCGCGGCAGGCGGTTCACCAGTTGGACGCGGTCGCGGAGGATGCCGGCCTTTACGAACCGATCGCTCAGCCGCCGCAGCCCGGCCGCCGACTGACCGGCCATCAGCACAAGTCTTGATCCAGGAGTGGTTTGGATCAATTTGGCCCAGGCGTCGAGGCAGGCGTCCGAAATCTTGGCCGGGTTGTTCAGGCAGCCGAAAGTGAACGGTCGACGGGTGAGGGCCGGCAACGGCGACACCGGCGGGACGTCCGCTGGCGGGCGGTACACCCACGCAAACTCTGGCAGCCGCAGGAGTTGCTCGACGGACAGGTGTTCGGTCGCCCCGGGCGGGTCAGAGATGGGGTCGGTGATGCGGTAGTCCATCGCCCCCAGACCGGTGGTGGTCGGGTAACCGAACACGGTGGTCTGCACGCACGCCGGGCGGGACGCGAAGGTCATCAGCCGGTTACCAGCAGTGTGCCCGCCCAAATCGATGAGTACGTCGATCTTGTCGGAACGAATGACTCCGGCAGCGGTTGCGTCGGACAAGCCGTTGATCGGTCGCCAGTGGTCGGCCAGGGTCTTCAGCCGCTCGGTGGTGTCGTCCGGCCGCTGCACACTCGGGTAGGCGAACACCTCCACTTGCCCGCGGTCGTGGTGACGGAGCAAGATCTCAATGAATCCGGCGACTGTGTGCTGGCGGAAATCGGATGAAACGTAACCGATTCGCAGGCGACGGGTTGGGTCATGCGGTCCGTGCGGGATTGGTCGCAACGGGACCGAGGGAGCGAACCTGTCCGCCCAGACCTTGTGTTCGTCCCGCACTTGCTCCGGGGTAAATCGGGACGAGTAGTTGAGCAGTAGGACAAGGTTACTGTAAATGGCCGGGGCGTTCGGCCGGTGTTCGAGCGAGCGGGTGAGGGCGTCGATCGCCTCCTCGCTCCGCCCCTGCTCGCACAGGTTTACCCCCAGATTGCTCCAAGCGTCGGCCAGGGTAGGCTTTAGGCGTACCGCCTCTTGGTAATGGTGGACGGCATCGTCCTTCCGCCCGAGCAGCTCTAGCCCCAATCCGAGGGCGTTGTGAGCCTCCGCGTAGTCCGGCTTCAACTTCAGGGCGGCGTGCAGCAGCGGGGTAGCGTCAGCCGGCTTGTTGTCGTTCGCCAGAGCTAAAGCCAGGTTGTACAAGCCCTTCGGATCGTTCGGCTTGGCGACGGTGTACTTGCGAAAGGCGTCCACCGCGTCGGCCGGTCGGCCGAGCCGGAGCAGGATGTCGCCCAGCCGCAGGTGGGCTTCCCCGACCTGCTGTTCCAATTCGGTGACTTTGCGGAACGCCGACTCCGCGTCGTTCAAATTGCCTACTGTGGCAAGGGTTACGCCGAGATTAAAGTAGGCACTGGCGTGCTTCGGGTTGTTCCGGATGCATTCGCGAAGGGCGGCTTCGGCCTCGACCAATTTCCCCGTCCGGCGGAACAGGTTCGCCAGGTTGAAGTGGGCGTCGGCGAACTTCGGGTCGGCGGCGATGGCCCGGCGGTAGCACCCCACCGCCTCGTCCTCCCGCCCGGTCTTCACCAGCACCGTGCCCAGGTTGGACAGCACCGCGGCGTAGTTCGGATCCTGCGTAAGTACTTGGCGGTAAGCGGCTTCGGCGCCGGCCAGATCACCGGCGGTGTGCAGGCGGACGGCGGTGGCGAACGCCTCATCGACGCGGGGGGAGGGCACGGCGACCTCCGGACAGAAAAAAACCCGGCCGCGGGGCCGGGTGGTGTGATTACCGTAACCGTTGGTCACTCGCCGACGTAGGGCACCAGGCC
Organism: Gemmataceae bacterium; assembly: GCA_947474875.1. Lineage (GTDB taxonomy): Bacteria > Planctomycetota > Planctomycetia > Gemmatales > Gemmataceae > JALHQU01. Next base: position 6,083 of record CANJKY010000052.1, on the reverse strand, counting down.
GATGAACCGCGCCCGCTTCACCGCCGCCGACGCCGCCCGCTGGAACGGGGCGCACAGCCCGCTCCGCTTGCGGCTGAACAGCTTGCTCTGCGGGGACATCAGCTTCTTCATCGTCGCCACGTCCTTGTAATCCACGAACGCCGGCCGAGGGCACCCGTCCTTCGTGCAGAACTTGCACCGGGCCTTCTTCGACCGCAGCTTCTTGGTCCGAATCATGGGGAACGAGTCCTCGCCGCTCTCGCCGGGTGTGCGGATCAGTCCGAATTTTCGGAAGGTGGAATCTTACGGCCGTCGAACCAGGTGTCAACGGGCGGGGGCAGAAAACCGTGCCCGTCAGTTCACCCGTGATTTCCACGCCGACGGGTGCCTGCGACCGTGCATTACCGACAGCACTTCGGTCCGATCGTCCAGCACGCGGTAGTAGACGAGGTACGGGAACCGCTTGAGCTTCGCCCGCCGCACGTTCTGCCAGACAATCTGGTGCATCTCGGGCACCGCTTCCAACCGATCGAGGACCGCTTCCACGGCATCCAGGAATTCGATGCCCAGCCCGTCTCGCTGCTGTTCGTACCACAGCCGGGCCGCGGTAATGTCCGCTTCGGCCGCCACTCGGACGATCAGCGGTTTGCTCACGACCCATCCCGCAGCCGGGCCTTCACTTCCGCCCACGGCGATCCGCCGGACGGATCAGCATCCGCGTCGGCGATCCGCCGCTCCAGTTCATCCCGGTGCCAGTCCGGGAGTGGCAGATCGGCCGGTAGGCTGTCCCAAATGGCCGCCAGCAAGTCGAGCCGCTCGACCTCGGACAGGCGGTCGATCCCGAACTGTTCGATCGTCATGCTCACGGGTTCTCCCCAATTTCGGTCTCAGGGGTGATTTCGTCCGACTGAGGCTCCTTACGACCCCCGTTCCAGGGTGGGCAAAGGTCGCGAATCAAGCTATCTTCCAACCCCGCGGCCAGGTTTAAGTGGAATCCGCCGTAGTGCAGCAGTCCGTTGTCCGGGAGCGCATAAACCTCGACTCGCTTGCCCGCCGCCAGACAGTCAACGATGTGGCGATTGTTCCTGATATTCGTTGATTGCGTAGGTCCCGGTCTCCGGTATCCCGTCATTCGAGTGCGGAGAGATTTCACCGTCTTCCCCAAATACATCAGCTCCCCATCGACTACGAACGCATACAAGGCGTTGTTGGCTCGTTCCAGTTCGTTCAACTCGCAGGTCAGTTCGCCAGCCGCGACTTTCCAATAGCCAGCGGCTCGGAAGCCTATCAATTTGAGCCGTGCGAGCTTGTCGACCATTTGATCTCTCAGCGCCCATGTTGGGTTTCGCCCAAGGATCACCCCTCGAACAGCGCGGCCACGAACTCGTCCGGGTTGAACGGGTCCATGTCCTCCATCCCCTCGCCGACGCCAACGAACTTGACCGGCAGCCCCACCTTGTTCTTGATGGCGAACACCGCCCCGCCCTTGGCCGTGCCGTCTAGCTTGGTCAGGATGATGCCGGTGCATTTCACCGTGCGGGTGAACTGTTCGGCCTGGGCGACGGCGTTCTGGCCGGTGGTGGCGTCCAGCACCAGCAGCACCTCGTGCGGGGCGCCCGCAACCTGTTTAGCGACGACGCGGTGAATCTTCTCTAACTCCCGCATCAGGTGCGTCTGGGTGTGCAGCCGGCCGGCGGTGTCGACGATCAGCACGTCGTACCCGCGGGCTTTGGCCCGCTCGCAGGCGTCGTGCGCAACCGCTGCCGGGTCAGAGCCTTGCTGCTGCTTGACGATGTCGCACCCGATCCGCTCGCACCACACCGTCAGTTGCTCCACCGCCGCCGCCCGGAACGTGTCGCATGCCGCCACCAGCACCTTCTTCCCGTCATTCTTCAGCCGCAACGCTAGCTTTGCAATGCTGGTTGTTTTTCCGCTGCCGTTCACCCCGGCGATCATCACCACCGTCGGGCCGGTCGCCTGGAACGTCAGCCCGCCGCTCGTGTCGGCCAAGTGTTCCCGCAACTGCTTCTGCACAAACTGTTTAACGTCTTCGCCGACCTCCTTGTCCATGTAAGCTTGCCGCACCCGCTCCACGATCTGCGTCGTCGCCGCCACCCCCACGTCGGCCAGCAGCAGTTGCTCCTCTAGCTTGGTCAGAAACGTCTTGTCCACCCGGTGCGCGCCGGTGAACAGCCCGACCACCCCGGAGAACACGCTCCGCGTCTTCGCCAGCCCCTGCTTGATCTTCTGGAAGAACCGCCCGAGCATGACCGCCGCCTTTGGGTGTGGGGTGCCGATCGCCCCGCTATTGTAGCGGCGGTGCGAGCGAACGCAGTCACCACGACCCGGCGCGGAACTTGAGGTCCGTCAGCGGCTGGCCGGTCAGCTTCTTCCGCAACCCGGCGAGCAGCTTCCGCTTGTGGAACTGGGCCAACTCCTGCATCAGGATCGCCGTTCGCACCTCGACTTCCAGCACCCCCCGCCGCAGCCCCAGCACCCGCGTCTGGCCGGGCCACTCGGCCGTCACCTCGGCCCACGCGGACTCCAGCCGCGTCCGCTCGCTCAGCCGCCCCCACCCGCGGGCGGTGAACAACCGGCCGAGCACGTCGGACAGGTTCTCGGGGCTGCCGCCGGCCTGGCTCACTCCCGGTCCCCCATCGGCATGACCAGGTACAGGTAGTGGTCGCCGACGCGGAACACCGCCGGCTTGCCGCCGTCGGTCATCTCCAGCACGGCCGTCGGCTCGCCGTCGATCGCCCGGAACATCTCCGTCAGGTACGCCGGGTCGAACGCGATGTTCACGTCCGGGCCGGGGTACTCGGGCAGGTCCAGTTCCACCTCGCTCGACCCGGTCTCGGCCCCGCGGGCCTTCATCGTCACCTTGCCGCGGCTGAACCCGAAGTCCACCCGCCGGCTCTCGTCGTCCGAGGTGATGGCCGCTTGCCGCACCTTGGCGAAGAAGTCCGGGGCGGAGAAGGCGAACCGGATCGCCGACTTCTTCGGCATGATCTGCTGGTACGGCGGGAACCGGCCCTCCACCAGTCGGGTGTAGATGGTGGCGCGTTCGGTCTGGAACAGGGCGTCGTTCGTCTTCAGCGCCACCCGGATCCGCTCGCCGTCGTCGGTCAGGTTCCGCTCCAGCAGGGCGATGGCCTTGAGCGGCACCAGGTGCGACTGCGGCTTCGCCTCGGGCTCGCCGAACAGCTCGGCCGGCCCCTCCATGAGTGCCAGCCGCTTGGTATCCGTCGCCACCAGCCGGGCCTTGCCCGCCTCAGCCTCCCACAGCACCCCGTGGACGCTGAACCGGGCGGACGAGTCCTTGCGGTTGGCGGCGAACTGGGTCCGCTTGATCATCGTCCGCAGCACCCCGGCGGTGACTTCGTGGTACCGCCCGCCGTCGTCGAACGTGGGCACGTCCGGGAACTCGGCCGGGTCGCCGCCGGGCAGCTCGTACCGCCCGCCCCGCATGGTGACTTTCGTCGTTTCCGCCCCGGCGTCGATGGTGAGCTCGGCGTCCGTCGCCTCTCGGAGGATGTTCACCAGCTTGCTCACTTGCAGGATGGCCGACCCGCCGCGGGCCACCTTGATGCCGCGGAGTTCGTACCGGATGCCCACCTCCAAGTCGGTGGCCATGAGCACGAGGGCGTCGTCGTGGGCGACCGCCTTCACGTTCGACAGCACCGGCTTGGTGGTGCGGGGGGCGACCGCCATCTGCGCGATCTGGCACGCCGCCAACAGCCCTTCGGTCTGGCACGTCACCTTCATGGCGGTTCCTCACCCCGTGGTGGTTGCTCCGGGTTCCGTTCCGCTCCGCACTCGCGGTCTTCTTCCTTTATCGTCTCTTGAAATAAGAATGGGAGATCAGGAGTAAGGTCTCGGGGCGAAACGACGCGCGTTTCCGGTAAACTGGACGATCCCCCACGATTTTTGGGCTTCCCACGGCCGATGAAGGGTGGGGAAAACTTGGCGCGCGGGTGTCGGACGACTGGCGCGCTGCGGCGCGCCGATCCGGGGTGGTGTTCTCCACCCCCCGACACTCCGGGTGCGCGTCCGGGCGCGTCGAAAGCGCGCCGCCCGCGCGCCGGGTTTTCCCCAGGGCTACCGTCAGCCCAACACGCCTCTCAGTTCCTGCACCGTCGCCGCCAGTTCCGCATCCGTTTTCAGTACCGCCGCGATCTTCCGCACCGCGTTCCGCACGGTGGTGTGATCCCGCCCGCCGAAGTGCCGGCCGATCCGTGCCAACGGCAGCTTTGCCATCTCGTGCCCCAGGTACATCGCCACCTGCCGCGGCACCAGCACCGGCCGCAGCCGGCTCGTACCGGTCAGGTCTCGCGGCTTCACTCGGTACGCCTCGCACACCCGCTCGACGATCCGCTCCAGCGCTGATGTCTCATCCGCTGGCTCTTGAAGGAGTTCCGCCACGTCCACCGCGGTGAGCGGAAGGGCTGACGGCGGGGCCGATCGCAGGCGTTCCACGAACCCGAGCAGCGGACGGACCCCGGTGGCGGTGGCGGCCAGCCGGTCGAGGGCGTCCGGAGACAGGTTTAGCCCGCGGTTCTCGGCGAACGATTCCACCAACCGCCGCCGGCCACCGACCGCCGGCGGGTCGACCCGCACCACCAGCCCGCCGCTTAACCGGTTGGTTAGGCGCCGCGGCAGGTCGGTCAGGTGCGCCGGCCCCACGGCGGCGGTGAGCACGGTCGGCCGGCGGCGAGCGGCCCGGTGGTCGAGCACCCCACACAGCCCGTCCACGTCCGGCGGCTTCAGATGGTGCAGGTCTTCGACCACGAACAGGTCGCACGTCCTCAGGTCGGCTACCTCGTCGCCACCGGACTCCTCCGACGCCCGCGGCAACTCGGCGGCGGGTAGGACCCGCACCGTCCGCGCCTCGGCCCCGTCGATCACCAGCCGGACGAGCGACTGAACGACGGCCGACTTACCCACCCCCGGCGGGCCGTGCAGGAACAGCGGGCGGGCGAACGCGGTGCGGCCGGCGGGGCGGGTCAGTTCCCCGGCCAGCCGCCGGGCGGCGCGGACGGCCGAACGGTTCTCCGGCAATACGAGCAGCCCGCCCCAGGTGTCGGGGGCGGTTGGTGGTGCGGCCGGCAGGGGCATGGCAGAATGGTACCGCCCCGGCCGACCAGCGGGGAAGGTCAGCCGACAGCGCGAACCCGGCTGCGGTCGGCGGCTCTTTGGTACAACCCTCCACACCCCGGCCCCCCATGCCCCCGATCCGGTTCATCACCCTCGACGCCGCCACCATTACCCACATCCTGTCCGACCCGGCCGGGTATCAGCGGGAAACCGGGACCGTGTTCGACCCGCACACCGGGGTGATCGTTGAAACGCTCGAAATGACCTCGAAGCTGTTCACCCAGAACGCGGCGGACATGCCGTGGGTGTGCTACCTGGCGGTGCGGTTGGCCGACAGGGTGGCGGTCGGGTCGGCCGGGTTCAAGAGCAAGCCGACGCCGGACGGGGTGGTGGAGTTCGGGTACGGCACGTACCCGGCGTTCGAGAACCAGGGGGTAGCGACGGCGATGACGGTCGAGATGGTGCGGATCGCCCGAGACGGCGGGGCGAAGGTGGCGATGGCGCACACCCTGCCGGTGGCGAACGCCAGCGGGCGGGTGCTGACGAAGGCCGGGTTCCGGCACGTCGGTGAGGAGATCGACCCCGACGACGGCCTCGTGTGGCGGTGGGAGTTACCGCTGGGTTAACTCACCTGTCGGGTTCGCTCCACGCACGCGGCCACTCGGCCCGCGGCCGCGTCCACCTCATCTTCCGTCAGCGTCGGGCTGAAGCTGAACCGCATGGCCGAGTGCAGTAGGGCGTCGGGCACGCCCATCGCTTGCAACACCGGCGACGGCAGCAGCGATCCGCTGCTGCACGCCGACCCGGTGCTGCACGCCACCCCCGCCAGGTCGATCGCCATCAGCAGCACCTCGGACCGGCAGCCGGGGAAGGACACGTTCAGCACATACGGCGAGCCGTCGGGGGGGGAGTTCAGTTCCAAGCCCAGGGACGGCTGTCCCTGGGCTTTCAGTTTCTCCAAGAACCGCTCTTTCAACCCCGTCGCCCGCACCCGGTTCGCCTCCATTTCC
>CANJKY010000051.1 GCA_947474875.1 Gemmataceae bacterium | reverse complement strand
GGTAGGGCGGGCACCGCCCACCGCACAACTCACGGTGGGCGGTGCCCGCCCTACCAAGACCGTCACGCCCCCAGCACATACGGGGACACATACGGCCCCTTCGGGATGACCGCCAGCTTCGCCGCCGGGCCGTATTCGGCCAGGCTCTCGGCCACCGCCGCCTCCACCGTGCTCGCCGGCTCCACCCGGCACTCGTCCCGCAGGGTAGCCGCCGGCAGCCCGTGGCTCACCACCTTCACCCGGCAGTGGGCGAGCACCTTCTTCAGCATCACCAGTTGCCACTCGTCCATCTCGCAGGTGTCGGACACCGACGGCCCGGCGTACCGCCCCCGCACCCGGTAGTCGGCCAGCATCTGGCGGAACTCCGGGCTGCCCAGCCCCTCGGTCATGCTCGCCGCCAGCACGATGGTGCCACCCGGCTTCACGATCGGCATCGCCCCGGTCAGCCCCTTCACCGCCTGATACCACGTCGTGTCCAGTGGGTAGCCCGCGCAACTGGTGACGACCACCTCGCACGCCCGCGGTACCCCGGCCTTCACCACGTCGCGGCAGAACTGCACCCCCCGCTCCCACGCCTTGATCATGTCCCCGGCGCCCAGCCACGTCACCCGCCGCTTGCCGTCGATGCACACGTTCACGATGAAGTCGCACCCGGCCATGAGCGCGATCTTGGTGTTCTCCTCGTGGACCGGGTTGCCGTCGAGGATGCCGCAGTCCGCCTTCGGGTGTTCGAGGAACCGCGGGCCGTGCCACACCTTCACCGTCTCCAGCCCGGCGATGCCGGGGCAGACCAGTTTCCGCCCGCCGCTGTACCCGGCCATCAGGTGCGGCTCGATCAGCCCGGTGGTGATCTTCAGCTCGGCCTGCGTGTACCGCGAGTCGATCCACACCGGCACCCCGCGGTCGGTGGTGCCGAGGTAAGTGTGCGTGTCGCGGTCCTTGCCGAAGTGGTTCACACACCGGTAATCGCGGGCGATGTCCGCCCCGACCAGTTCGACCAGTTCGTCCCCCTCGTTCGGCCGGTGCAGGCCGGTGGCGACGAGGACGGTGATGCCGGCCCGAGGCACCCCGGCGGCTTCCAGCGTGCGGAGGATCGGCGGCAGGAGCAGCTTGTTCGGCACCGGGCGGGTGATGTCGCACACCACCACGCACGCCGTTTTCTTCGCGGTCGCCAGTTCCGCCAGCGGTTTCGTGCCGACCGGGTTCCGCAGTGCCGCTTCGATCGCCCCTTCCGGGTCGGCCAGCGGCGGGGCATCCAGGATGGACAGCGGCGGGGCGATCAGCCGGTCGTCGGGCAGCTCAACAGACAGGCCGGTCTTGCCGTAATCGAGGGTGACGTTCATGGAAGAGCGTGTCGGTGGGATCGGACGGATTCATCCTATCGGACGAACCGGCGGAACGTGGTCATGGTGGCGGTGGCGGCGGTGATCGAGTCCGGTAGCGGGAACACCTCGGCGGACAGGTAGCCGGCGTACCCCACGTCATTCAGGGCTTCGATGACCGGAAGCATGTCCGTGTGCCCGCCGCCCACCGCCCGGCGGTTCGAGTCGGCGAAGTGGACGTGCCCGACGTGCCGCCCGGCCGCCCGGATCGCCGCCGCCATGTCCGCCTCCTCGATGTTCATGTGGAACAGGTCGGCGAGCAGCTTCACGTTCGCCAGCCCGGAACGAGTGAGTAACTCCACCCCGTCGGCCAGCGTGGTGAGCAGGTTCGTCTCGTACCGGTTCAGTGGCTCGTACAAGAGCGGCACGCCGAGTTGTGCAGCGTGGTCACCGAGTTCGGCCAGCGCTTCGGCCAGCCAGCCGAGCGCCTCGTCCCGCGTCAGTCCGTCGCCCCACCGCCCTTGCATCGAGCCGATGATGACCGGGGCGTTGAACCGGGCGGCGGCTGCGGACAGGTCGCGGACGAACTGCTTCGCCTTCGCCCGCACGTCGGCGTCCGGGCTGGTGAAGCTCAGTTTGTGCTTCACCAGCCCGGCCCCGCTGCCGACCGCCGACACGGCCAGCCCGCCGAGCGCCGCCGGGTCGGGCAGCGCCTGCGGGTCGCCGGGGAACAGCTCGAGCGCGTCGTACCCGAGCCGCTTCGCCTGTTCCACCGCCGTCGGCAGGTCGTGGAACACGAACGGGCCGGATGCGAAGCACGGGTCCAGGGCGACGGTGACGGCGGACTTCATGCGTCGATCTCCACCACCGCCTTCACCACCCCGGCGGCCGGGTCGAGCAGCTTCGGGAACTCGGGGATGACGGCGTCGAACGGCACCCGGTGGGTGATCCACGGGCCGGTGTCCAGCATCCCGCCCTCGATCAGCCGGATGATGCGGGTGAACTCCGGGGCGACGGCGTTGCGGCTGGCGAGGAACGTCATCTCCCGCCGATGCATGAGCGGCTGGGTGAACGTGATCGGGTCCTGCGTGATGCCGACGAACACCAGCCGGCCGGCGAACCCGACGTACCGGTACGCACCGGCCATGCTCGCCGCGCTGCCAGTGGCGTCCACCACCACGTTCCCGAGTTTGCCGTCAGTGAGTTCGGTGAACGCCTGTACGTCCGTCTCCCCGCCCTTCGCCAGCATCGTCTCGGAGATCCCCATCTTGTCCCGCACGAACGCCAGCCGCTGCTCGTTCATGTCCATCACGATCACCCGCGACCCGGCCAGTTTGGCGAACTCGATCACGCTCAGGCCGATCGGCCCGGCGCCGATCACCAGCACCGTCTCGTCCGGCTTCGGGTTCGACCGGTTGACCGCGTGCAGGCCGATGCCGAGCGTTTCCACCAGCGCGAGCTGTTCGAGCGAAAGCTTGGTCGAAACGTGCAACTTGCGGGCGGGGATGGTGAACAGCGGCCGCAGCCCGCCGTCGCAGTGGACGCCGAGCGTCTGGTGGTTCTCGCAACAGTTGGTGTGCCCGCGGGTGCAGGAGTAGCACGTCTGGCAGTTGATGTACGGCTCGATGGCGCACCGGTCGCCCGGCTTCACCTTCGTCACGCCGTCGCCCACCGCCACGACCTCGACCCCGAGTTCGTGACCCGGAATGCGGGGGTAGCTGAAGAACGGCATCTTGCCGAGGTAGCCGGCGAAGTCGGTGCCGCAGATGCCGACGCGGCGGACCCGCACCACGGCGTCGCCGGGGCCGGGCGGCGGCGGGTCGGGCAGGTCGAGGGTGCGGAACTGTTTCGGTTCGACGAGTTGGACGGCTTTCATGCCGGCCATTGTAAGAAGTGGCGGGCCGGGGCGAGAGGTGCCCCGGCCCGGCTGGCGTCACTTGTCCGCTTTCTTCGCCTCGATCTCCGTCTTGCGGGCTTGCCCGTTCACCTCGGTCTCGCTGGTCATCTTCAGGGTGTCGCCGTCTACCTTCCCCTTGTACTTGGTCACCGTCTTGTTCCCCTGCCGCTCGCGGGTGATGGTGAACGACACCTCGCCGTCCTTGAAGGTGCCGTCGCCGATGGCGGTTTCCATGTTGTTCCGCCCGACCATCGCCCCGGTCAGCTTGTCGCCGTCCAGTTTCAGCTTCAGCGTCTGCTCCATCTTCATGTTGTTCCGCTCGACCGTCCACTTCCAGGTGCCGGTCGGGTCGTTCTTCTTGTCCGCCGCCCCGGCGAACCCGGCCAACAGTCCGACCAGCCCGATCGCGAGTAGCGTACGCATCGTCAGTCCCCCTGGTGTGGCCGGAAGGAAAGGCACCCGCGACTCTGCGGGTCGCCCCGACCACTTGAAGCCGTTATAGACGCATTGGCCGTGCCGACGATTCGTGAGTCAATTCTCACAGTCGAATGTTACTCGGCTGCTGTCCGAGCCGGCGACACCGCCGGCGTGCATCCGCCCCGGCTTGGCGGTACAGTAGTCGTGTTCCGCACCGGAGACTACGCCGTGGCCGACGACCGCAAGCTGCCGCTCATCGACATCGCCTCGGTGGTCATCGCCCCGGTGCTGGTGATGCTCATGGTCGGCAGCCTGGTGTTCTTCCTCATCGAGGTGTTGCAGGGCGGGCGGTTCGAGGGGCGGCTGCAATACACGTTCTTCTTCTTCGTGTTCGCCACCGTCCTCGTCGCCCGCATCAGCATCCGCGACGGCTCGAAGAAAGCCATCATTTACGGCATCCTGCTCGGTGCTGCCTGCTTCGTCGCCATGATGGCGTTCGTCGAGTACAAGACGCCGCTGTTCAAGGCGATCGGCCCGGTCATCAACATCGGGCTGATGGCCCTCGTGTGGTGGTCGGCGCACAAGCTCACCTGGGACTGCACCCACCTGGAGGAGGGCCGCAAGGCGTCCGGCCGCGGGGTGCTGGCCGCCGCCGGGTTCGACGGCACGAAGGCCACCACCGCCGCCGAGGACGACACCGAGTACGACCCGGATCGCTCGGCCGGTGAAACGAAGATACGCCGCCGCAAATCCAAGTACGACCTGCCGGACACCGGGCCGATCGGCTGGTGGCAGCGGTTCCAGAAGTACCGCGAGTGGCGGAAGAACAAGCCGCACACGCCGGGGGTGTGGGTGCTGTACTTCGCGCTGGCGGCCATCCCGCTGTTCGGCCTGGGTCAGGCGGTCATCCCGGCCGAGGACGCCGCCCGTCGGTCGTCCACCTTCTGGCAGATGGCGGTGTACGTCGGCAGCGCACTCGGCCTGCTCATGACCACCACCCTCATGGGCCTGCGGCGGTACCTGGAGGACCGCAAGGCGAGCATCCCGACGGCGATGACGGCGGCGTGGCTGGGCATCGGCGGGGTGCTGATCGTGGCGTTCCTGGCGGTCGGGGCGCTGCTCCCGCGGCCGCACACCGAGACGCCCATCTTCAGCTTCCAGAAGGGCGGGAAGAAGGACCGCCAGGCGAGCAAGTACGCCCAGGTGAAGGACAACTCGGCCGGCAAGGGCGACGGCGCCGCCGGGCAGCGGAAGGAGGCCGGCGACGGCCAGCGGAACGCGAAGGGCGGGAAGGAAGGCGGCAAGGGCGAGGGGCAGAAGCAATCCGGGTCCGGGGACAAGCAGGGGAAGCAGGGCGGCAGCCAGGGCAAGCAGCAGGGCGACAAGAACGGCGACGGGAACAAGGGCAACGGCGGGAAGGACGGGGAAAAACAGAACGATCAGAAAGACCAGAAGGACGGCCCGAATCGCAAGCCGGACGACCAGCGGGGGAACGCTGACAAGTCTGACGGCGACGGCGACAAGGCGGACGGCGAGGGGGACGAAGGCGACGGCAACGATGACAAGCAGACGCAGTCGTCGTCGCAGTTCATGCAGTCGCTGGAGAAGCTCGGCGAGGGGCTGAAGTGGGTGGTATGGGTGGTGTTGGCGGTGGTGGTAATCGGCGGGCTGCTATACTTCGGCATCAAGTACCTGGCGAACTTCACCGGCTGGGCGAAGGGCCTACTCGACTGGCTCCGCGGGCTGTTCGGCAAGAAGCCGAAGGCGAAGCGAGAAGCGATCGAGGACGACGAACCGGTGGAGGAAGCGATCGAACGTCCGCCGCCGTTCGCCGCATTCAGCAACCCGTTCACCGACGGCACCGCCCGACAGCGGACCGCCCGCGAGCTGGCCGAGTACACGTTCGCCGCCCTCGACGCCTGGGCGTGGGACCGGTACGCCGGCCGGCCGAAGGACGAGACCCCCGGCGAGTTCGTCGCCCGGCTGAGCGAGGAGTACCCGAAGGTGGAGAAGCCGGCGGCGGACGCCGCGACGCTGTACGCGCACGCCCTGTTCTCGCGGGCCGACCTGCCGAAGGATGCCAAGCCGCGGCTGGCGAAACTGTGGGCGGTGCTGGAAGGCGTCGGCGAACCAGCCGGGGTTGAGTAGGAACAAGCGCATCCGGAGTCGGACATGGCGATCTCGTTCCGCATGACCGTCGGCGTGATGCTCATCCTGGGCACGATCGCCGGCTTGCTGTCGGCGCAGCCGGCCAAACCTGGTCCGGCTGCGGCCAAGCCCGAACGGAAACTGGGCCGGTTCTCCAAGCCAGGGATGAACCTGCCTATGGAACTCCGGTTCGGGGACTTCGGTTTCAGCAGCGATGACGAGAACGAGTACAAGAAGGCGTTGGCAGAAGGGGACACGCACGAGAAACTCGCCGCCGCCCGCGTGTTGTGGGAGGGGCACAGTCGCCGTCAAGCAAGTAACGTACTCAAGTTCCTGGCGGATCCTCCACCCGGCGGGGACGATTTTCGCAAGCTCCAGCGGGATGTCGAATCATCACTCCAGCCGAAGGCGGTCCTGCACGAGTTGAAGGAGGGCGACTACCTGTGGGGGTGCTGGCTGGCGTTCCTCCGTCCACACAACGACTACGTTCCCGCCCTGCTCACCGGCCTGAAGGATCATCCCGACATGCTCGCCGAAACGGCATTGGCGCTCGGCAACTCCGGAGACCCGCGAGCGAAGGACCCGTTGGTCGAACTGCTCCGGAGCAAAGACGACGAGTTTGCGTCGATCGCAGCGCGGGCGCTCGGCTACCTGGGCATCGCGGAAGCCGAGTTGATCGAAGCACTGACCCGGAAAAATAACTGGATCAAGGCGAACGCCTGTTGTGCCCTGGAGCAAACCGGCAGCAGTAAGGCAATCCCGGCCCTGGAGAAACTGGCGAAAGATGACCGCCCTACCGGAGCCGTGGCCTTGCAATATGCTGCCCAAACGGCGATCGAAAGCATCAAGAAGCGGGAGAAGAAGTAAGCCCCAGATATAGCGGTCACTTCCCCAGCGCCAGATCTAGTACCCAGCAACCGCGGCAGTGCGGGCCGTCGCCCCGCAGGTGGGTCAGCGTCGCCGGGTCGTCGCACCCGGCTTCTTCGAGCGCGTCGGCCAGGATCGGCAGCCGGTCGAACGCCCGCAGTTCGTAGATCCCCGTTGCCAGCGCCGTCACGGTTTCGGTCCGCCAGTCCTTCGGAAACTCCGGCTTGCGGAACGGGTTGCCGAACACGCACCGCAGCAGGTCGCACAGCAGTTTGTCTCCGGCTTTGCCCTTCGCCAGCGGGGTGGGCAGCAAGGCGGTCATCACAAACGCCGCGTTGAACGCGCTGTCCCCGCAGGCTTCGATCGCCATGCAGACGGCGCGGGCTGCCCGGATCGGCAGTTTCGGGAAGTAGCCGTCGGCGTTCAGCGGACGCACCCGCTCGTGGATCGTTGCCAGCGCCGCCTTGTCCGCCAAGCCGTCGGCGAACCGCTCCGCCACCTCGACAGCCTTCTTCAGCCGGACGTCGGGCAACAAATCCCACACCCGCCGGCTACACCCACAGGCGTACAGCCGCAGTTTCCGACGGCCGCTCTTGGTCTGCGGAAAGCGGAGTTCGCCCAGGGTGTGAACCATGTACTGGGCGGCCCACTTCTCGACCGCCCACTGCTTCTCGTTCATGCGTTCCCCCGGTGCGATCGCGCCAACCGCTACACTCTACGCCCGTTCGCCGGCAAACTCGCCCGAACCGTTCTAGCTCCACGCCGTCGGTCGCGTACCCTGACGGGATGACCACCGCCACCCGCGCCGCCGTCCCGCCCGCCTCACCAACCCCCAACGCCTGGTTAGGCGAACAGGACCTGTACCTGTTCAACGAGGGCAGCCACGTCCGAATGTACGACAAGTTCGGCGCCCACCCGGTGCCGGGCGGTACGCACTTCACGGTCTGGGCGCCGTCCGCCAAGTATGTGTCGGTCGTCGGCGCGTTCAACAACTGGGACCGCGGGGCGAACCCGCTGAGCATGACCGGCCACTCCGGGGTGTGGGAGGGGTTCATCCCCGGCGATCACGTCGGGCAGGTGTACAAGTACCACGTCGCCAGCCGGTTCCACGGGTACGCGGCGGACAAGACCGACCCGTTCGCCGTCCACTGCGAGGTGTCGCCGAAGACGGCCTCAGTGGTGTGGAAGCTGGACTACCAGTGGAACGACGCCGACTGGATGAAGACGCGGAAGGCCAAGATCGCCCACGACGCCCCGGTGAGCATCTACGAGATGCACGTCGGGTCGTGGATGCGGCACGCCACCACCCACCACTCGTACAGCTACCGCGAGCTGGCGCCGAAGCTGGCCGAGCACGTGAAGAAGCTTGGGTTCACACACGTCGAGTTACTGCCGATCACCGAGCACCCGTACTACGGGTCGTGGGGGTATCAGACGACCGGGTACTTCGCCGCCACCAGCCGGTACGGCAACCCGCAAGACCTGATGTACCTGATCGACACCCTGCACCAGCACGACATCGGCGTCATCCTGGACTGGGTGCCCAGCCACTTCACCACCGACGAGCACGGCCTGGCCTACTTCGACGGCACCCACCTGTACGAGCACGCCGACCCGCGGCAGGGGTACCACCCGGACTGGGGCAGCTACATCTTCAACTACGGCCGGCACGAGGTGCGGAGCTTCCTCATCTCGTCCGCCCTGTTCTGGCTGGACAAGTACCACATCGACGGGCTGCGGGTGGATGCCGTCGCGTCCATGCTCTACCTCGATTACTCCCGCAAGCAGGGCGAGTGGATCCCGAACAAGTACGGCGGGCGGGAGAACCTGGACGCCATCGACTTCCTGCGGCGGTTCAACACCGAGGTGTACGGCCACTTCCCGGACGTGCAGACGTTCGCCGAGGAGAGCACGTCGTACCCGATGGTGTCGAAGCCGACGTACATCGGCGGGCTGGGGTTCGGGTACAAGTGGGACATGGGGTGGATGCACGACACCCTGAAGTACACGCTGCGGAACCCGCTGCACCGCAAGTGGCACCACAACGAGCTCACCTTCCGCATGCTGTACGCGTTCCAGGAGAGCTTCGTCCTGCCGCTGTCGCACGACGAGGTGGTTCACGGCAAAGGCCCGCTGTGGGACAAGATGAGCGGGGACGAGTGGCAGAAGTACGCCACCCTGCGGGCGCTGTACGCCTACCTGTTCGCCATGAGTGGAAAGAAGCTGCTGTTCATGGGCGCGGAGCTGGCCCAGCGGCAGGAGTGGCGGCACGACGGCCAGCTCGACTGGCACCTGCTCCAGTTCGCCCCGCACGCCGGCATGATGCAATTAGTCGGCGACCTCAACCGTCTGTATCGGTCCGAGCCGGCCCTGCACGAACTGGACACTGACCCCAACGGGTTCGAGTGGGTGGACGCCGACGACGCCGACGCCAGCGTGTACACGTTCCTGCGAAAGCCGAAGACGGGTAACAGCCGGGTGCTGTGCGTGCTCAACTTCACCCCGGTGCCGCGGAGCGGGTACCGGGTGGGGGTGCCGGGGCCGGGGTACTGGCGGGAGGTGCTGAACACCGACGCCGGCGTGTACTGGGGCGGGAACGTGGGCAACAACGGCGGGGTGCAGGCGGAGGCGGTGCCGTGCCACGGCCGCCCGTACTCGGTGGTGCTGACGGTGCCCCCGCTGGCGGGGTTGTACCTGAAGGGCGAGGTGGTGTGACCTTGTAGGGCGGGCCGAAGCCACCCGTGAGGGTGGCGAGCCCCGCCGTCAGCAGAGGTGCGGTGGGGCTCGCCACCCTCACGGGTGGCTTCGGCCCGCCCTACAAGAAGGGACCTACCCCAACCCCGAAATCGGCTCGGCGTCAGCCATCGCCAGCAGTTCGCGGGCGACGCCGCGGGTGACTCGCAGCTTGCCCACGTCGAACAGGGTGTGCGTGATGGTGCTGAGCAAGTTGCCGATCCGCACCGGCTCGGAGTTCGGCCGGCCGGCGTCGCGGTCGCTCTGGCCGATCACCTGGCCCGGTTTCAGCCCGCCGCCGGCGAGCAGAAGCGGGGCCAACTCGCCCCAGTGGTCCCGCCCGCCGTTCTTGTTGATCTTCGGGGTGCGGCCCATCTCCCCGCACGCCACCAGCAGGATCTTCTCGTCCATCCCGCGGTCCCGCACGTCGTCCAGGAACGCCGAAACCGCGTGATCCAGCCCCGGCGCCATGTACCCCATGCCCTCGGTCATGGTGGCGTTGTTCACGTCGGCGTGCATGTCCCACACGAAGTTGGTGGTGACGGTCACGAACCCGGCGCCGCGTTCCACCAGCCGGCGGGCGAGCAACAGCAGCTTACCCAGGGTGCGGGCGTTGTCGGTGTAGAACTTGTGGTTGTTCCACTTCTTGTCGATCTTAGCCACGTCG
The DNA here is from genome assembly GCA_947474875.1 of Gemmataceae bacterium. Lineage (GTDB taxonomy): Bacteria > Planctomycetota > Planctomycetia > Gemmatales > Gemmataceae > JALHQU01. The sequence goes on along the minus strand of CANJKY010000051.1, from coordinate 217 downwards.
TACAGCGGCTCGGTGTCATACCGCCCGACCACCCGCGGGTCTTCCCGGCCAAGGTCGAACGCCTCGCCCACCCCGCCGAGCAGCACCGAGAACGCCTTCTCGCGGAGCGAGTCCATCCCCGCAGATTCGTCCACCGCCCGCTTCGAGCGGTCGAATTCGGCCAGCAGCGTCCGCCGGTCGCCGATGCGGTCCTGCGGGACGTTCAGCGTCAGGTTCT
>CANJKY010000050.1 GCA_947474875.1 Gemmataceae bacterium | reverse complement strand
GGACGACTGGGATTCGGCCGTACTCCGGACATGTGGCCCCTCGCGTCGCTCAGGTCTTGAATCGCTTACCGACGTGGTAGCGAAACTTGTCGAGTGGTGGATCGCACTGAGGGAGTTGGCCGGCTGCCGTGAGCCGGCCGAGTTCGTCCAGACTCGCCCGGAACAAGGCCGGCGCAATCCCGCGGTCGCCGACCGTCATCATCCGCTCGTCGTGCGTGTCGCACCGATAAACGTATGCCCAACAGCCGCCGGCGATGCCGAAGTAGCCGTGCAGCCGCCGGCCGTCCGGCAAACCCGCCCGCAGGCACAGTTCGTCCCGCGGTTCGGGCAGGGCGGCGAACGTCGCATGAGCCTGGAAGCCGGAGTACGTCACGCCATGCGCGGGGGGCAACCCGGTCAGGTCCGGCCCGCCCGGCAGCGCGTAGAGGGTGGTCATCGCCGCCTCGTCGGACGGGACCGGCCCGGCATCCGCTATCGCCACGACCAGGGGGAACGACTGTAGCACGTCCCGCTGGCTGAGGCTGTGCCACCCGGCCCAGCACCGGTCAGTGACGGCCAGGCCCGCACGCGCCAAGATGTGCTGGAAGAGGAGGGCGCGCGGCAGACCGCTGACCCGCTCGTGCAGAACGGCGTGGCCCCCGGCGGACGCCAGTCGGCGGACCGCCGCCACCGCCCGGACGACCGCCTGCACCGGCGCGGCGGGTGCCCCGAGGGCTGCCTCCAGGTGCGCCCCGCGGGCGTAGTCTTCGGGCCGCTCGGCGGGCAACCACGGGAGCAGGTAAGCCGGCATCGCCTGTAGGGAGACGACCGCGTCGAACGCCCCGTCGTCGAAAGCGGTGTAGTCCGCGCAGGCGAACGACACGTTGTCGAGGCCGGAGCGGGCGCGGGCTTCCTCGGCGGCCGCGACCGCACCGGGGTGCCGCTCGACGCCGACGACTCGGCTATCCGGGAAGGCGAGTCCGAGGTACATCGTGCTCACGCCCGCGAACGACCCCAGGTCGAGGATGCGGGCGTGCGGACCGCGACGGAGGCGGGCGGCGACCTTCGGGAGGACGGCGTCGTAGTAACCGAGCCGCCCCGCCGCGAACAGCCGGCACAGGTCCGGGTGCGCGCCCGCGAACGCGAAGAACTCGTCTTCCGTCGCGGCCACGCGGGCGACGTTGTCCGGGGACTTTGCCGCGTCTTTGCACGCATCCCGACGCTGGCGATACCCGTCGGCGACCGGCCACGGCACGGCGCACTGGAGCCGCCACTCCCACCCCTCGCGGCTGTCGGGCGCGTCCAGGCCGGCGGCGGCGACCACGGTCGCGAGCAGTTCGTCCGCGAGTTCTGCCTGGCGCATCACCCGCCCCCTCCTGTCGAGACCGATGCCTTACGCCGAAGCCTTGACGGGCTTGACCCCCGAGAGTACGTCCAGCGTCCCGAACACGGTCGAGAACCGCTCCCCGGCTCGAACGTCCCGGAAACCGTTTGCGGCGATGAGGGCCGGGAGTTCTCCACGGGAGTGGGCGGCCGTGTTCTCCCACCCGTCGAGGAGACGGATGCCGAGGAAGAGAAAACGCATGAGCGGACCCGCGGGCCGACCCCAGTCGGCGACGTGCAACTCCCCGCCGGGAGCGAGTACCCGCGCGACCTCACGCAAGGCGCACGCTTTTTGCGTCGGCGACAGGTGGTGGAAGAACAGGCTCGACACGACGCGGTCAAAAGTCCCGTCCGGGTACGGGAGCGACTCGGCGAAACCGCGAGTGAACGCAACTTCAAGTCCGGCCCGTTTCGCTTTGGCGACCGCGGCCCGGAGCATCCGCGGGTCGGCATCGACGCCGGACACCTCCGCGCCGGGACACGCCCGCTTCACGCGGAGGGACAGGGTGCCGGTGCCGCAGCCGAGGTCGAGTACCCGCTGGTCTGGTTGGAGGTTGGCCGCCGAGACGAGCCGCGTTTTCACCGTCCGGTCGCGGCAGGTGAGTGCGACGAGCGGGTCGTAGAGCGGGGTGAGCCAGTGGAACCCGGCACCGGGAACGAAGTCGTGAGATGATTCGGCCATCGGACTCACCTCGGTAAGGTCAACCGCCGGCGGGTGCTGGGCGACACCCGCCGACGAGCTTGATCACTGCTTCACCTTGACGTGGAAGCCGGCTTTGTTCAGCGCCTTGACCAGTTCGGCCGCGTCGAACTCGCCGGTCACCTCGGCCGTCGTCACCTTCGCCTTGGCGGTGTCGCTGGCCACCCCCTTCACGTCCTTGATCGCCTCCCGGAACGACTTGACGCACCCGCCGCACGAGTTGTGGAAGCCGGTGACGGTCAGCGCCTTCACCATGCCCGCCTTCACCCCGCTGTCGTCCTTGAACGCGTACCCCTTGTCCTTCCCCGGATCGCCGTGGAACCCGCCCTCGGCCAGCGCGTCGAGCGCCTTCTGCGCGACCTTCGCATCGGCCGCGGTGAACGTCGCCGACTTCGTTTTCTTGTCGGTCGAGACGCCGGAAACGCCCTCGACCTTGCCGAGGATGTCGGCGACTTCGTGGGCACAGCCGTCACAGCACATGTGGACACTCTTGAGTTCCACCTTCTCGGCCGCCGCCACCGGCCCGGCGGCTACCAGCGTCGCCACGGCGACGCATCCGATCAACGTGAGCACCCGGTTCATCCGTCTCCTCCTGGGGCGGCGACGATCCGCCGACCGGTTAAGCCCGCCTTCGGGCCGGTCGTCACGGCGACCGGATTTCCCTCGGCGGGTGTTTCTGCCCCACGCGGGGCGATGTTCGCGCTGACCGTCACTTCGCCGTCACCGTGCCGCCGATGGCCAGCACCGGCAGTTCCGTCACGGGCGTGCGGTCCGGGTTCGGCCGGAGCTTGCGGTAGACCAACAGCCGGCACGCCGCGAAGTTTTCGTAGTTCGTGCGGAGCGGGATCGTCTCTTCGAGCGCGTACTCCGTGGGTCTGTCCCGGAGGACACGACGGAGCCGGTCGCCGGCCGGCGTCTGGATGAACACTTGCGGCTCTTCCACCACAACGAACTCCGGGTCGTAGCGGTGCAGCAGCGCGACGGCGTCAGCGTCCGTCTTCGCGTACTCCTCGTACCCGCCTTGCGGGTCGCTGTACACCGAGTAGAGCAGCTTGTCCGCGCGGAGAACCGTGATCCGCCGCTCTCGGTCGCGGCGGCGGACGGCGTAGACGAACGCGCCGTTGAGTTGGCCGTCATAGAGCACCGGGCGATCCCCCGTGGCCTTCGCCAGCACTCGCTCCGCCGTCTCGTCGGTGCCACAGATGTACTGACCCGTCCACCCGGTCTCACCGAGCGGGCCGATCGTCTCGACCCCGACCCACCCGACGAGGGCGACGCAGGCGACGGCCTCCCACCGCGGGTGGCCGCGAGGTAACAGGAGTGCCCCCTCGACGGCGAGCACGGCCAGGGCCGGCACCCAGTAGATGGCGTGCCGCGGCTCCGGTTCGGCGAGCGGGACGAACGTCAGATAGGTGGCACCCAGCAGTGTAAAGTACACTCCGCACTTCTTCCGCTCGCCCCACAGGCTGTAGACGAGACCGGCGACGGCCGACACCGCCGCCGACCAGCCGACTTGCTCGGGTAAGTACGACGGGTAGAGGTAGAAGTTTCGCGGGTCGAGCCAGGCCGTGGCCCGGTTCCCCGTCCCGTTGGTGGCCGCTTGTTGGATGCCCCTTCCGTACACCTTCCAGGTGAACAGGTAGTACGGGACCGTGAGCAACAGTGCGAGCAGTAGGCCGATCACCACCGGGCGGCGGATGAGTAGCCCGAAGCGGTGGGTGAACCCGAGTCGCAAGAGCACGAACGGCAGCAGCATCACGCCATCGAACCGCGTGAGTGCGGCAAACGCAGCGAACAGGCAGGCCAATACAGCGTCCCGACCGCGTTCTTCGCCCTGGTAGCGCTCGAAGTGGAAGACACTCGCAAGCACCAGGGCCAGTGTCGGCACTTCGAGCAGGACATATGCGGAGTATGTGAACACCAGGGGGGACAAACCGAGGATGCCGAGCGCGGCCAATGCGACAGTCCGGCCGTGGGTGCGGCAGAACAGCCGGTAGGCGTACACTCCGCCCAGCAGTGCGAAGGCGTAGACCGCCAGCCGGGCGACGAGGTAGCTGGTGCCGAACGCCCACATCGCTAGGCCTTCGACCGCGTAGAAGAACGGCGGCCAAATGATGATGCCGAGCGCGGGGTACTGAACGTAGTACTTGGTCGCGTACCCGCGCGGGTCGGCCGCCGCCGCCGGCAGGTCGGTGAGCGTGTCCCGGGCGAACACGCCGGTCATCACATGCCGCGTCTCATCCCCGTTCTTGAACGGCTCGCCGACCGGGGAGAAACACAGGTGCAAAAAGGCGATGCCACCCAGCACCAGCGCGGGAGGCACAGCCTGTCGAGCGAACGCCCGGAGCATCACGGCGTCCTCCCGAGCAGGGAGTCCACCACGCCGTTTGTCGCCGCCCGCTCGTCAGTCCCGTCGGCAAGGCCGACCAGCTTCCGCCGGGTCCGCCAGAACACGTCCTCCATCAGGATGTGGGCGAACTCGCCGTTACGGCCGACGCTGTACAGACCGGCCACCCCGGTCCCTTCCTCGAACCGCCGCCGGTCGGCCTCGTATTCGGCCAGGAACACCGGGTAGGCGAGCGGGGTTCGCACCACCCGGCAGCCGAGGAAGTGCTTGGCGAGACCCGGCACCATGCGGTCGAGTGCGGCGAGGCATACTCCGCTCAACGACTCGTCACTCGCCTCCCAGGTGTCGTCCCCCACCCGGCAGCCGATGTCGCAGGTGACTTGGGTTTTCCCGGCCGGCACCAGCCACGGCAGCCCGAGGCCGATGTCGCTCAGCCGGAAGAACGGGGCGTCCGCCCCCGGCGTCCACGTCACCACGTCGGACAGCCCGCTCGGCCCGTCGAACCGCATGTTCACGAACACCATCGCCCGGTAACGGAACCGGGCCAGGTAGGCGAGCCGGTCCGTCCCGCGAACCAGCTTCGCCAGCGCGTGGACCGGGGCGGTACTCACCACCGCGCGGGCCGGCATGTCGGTTCCGTTCACCCGCACCCCGACCGCCCGGTCGTTCTCCACCAGAACCGCCTCGACCGGCGACTCGGTGTGGACGGCGTCTCGCACCTCGTCGGCCAGCCGCTCGCACACCACCCCGATGCCACCCTCCGGGTAGACGTGCCAGACGTGCGGCGATTCTAGCACCGTCCCGCTGTAGCCAACGGCCACCGTCCGCCGGGTCGCCTTCGCGGCCGCCTTGAGCATGATCGTCCGCGGCAGGCTGGTGGCGAACTTCTCGCCGACCGACGCGGCCAACTCCTCCCCCGCCGCCCCCGACCAGGCCGCGGTGAGTGGCAGGGCGATCTCGTCGGCGAGCTTCCGCCCGTACTGGCCGCGGTAGTGGTCGGCGGCCGTCACCGCCTTGCCGGCGAACACCCCGCGGACTTTGGCGGCGACGGCGCTCGTCACGTACCGCACCGACCGCATCAGCCCGAACGGGTACGAGTACCCCCGCCCGCGGTGCCACACCGTCTCCCCGTAGCGGGGCATGTGCCGGCAGGCGGCCGACACCCCGACGGCCGCCGCAAGGCGGTTGGTGATGAAGTGCGCCCCGCAGTCGTAAGTGAACCCGTCGGCGTCTCGCTCGCTGCGCGCCAGCCCCGCGAGCTGCTTCCCCGCCTCGTACACCCGCACCGGGATGCCGTGCCGCCGCAAGTAGGTGGCGGCGGTGAGACCCGCCAGGCCGCCCCCGAGGATCGCCACCGGGCGTTCGTCAACGCTCACGACAACACCTCCCCTTCGCCGGTCGGCTTGCGGAACAGGCCGTGCAGGATTGCCCCCCGGCCGAGAGCGGCCAGCGGCAGGTCGAACAGGGTGAACGCCCCGAGAGCGAGCGCAGATCGGAGCGACAGCCGATTTACCAACCACCGCGGCCCACCCCAGTCGTCCAGCCAGTTGCGAAGCGAGTACACCCAGTTCACCGGGCTGACGGCGGTTGTGACCCGCTCGACGGCGAGGCCCGCGGTCTCGCCTAGCCGGGCGAGTGTGGTCCGGTCGAACAGGTAGGTGTGCCGCGGGAAGTGATACCCGCCCCAGTGCCGCCCGCCGAACAGGGCGAAGTCCGGCGACCCGACGTTGTCCGTCACCACGACGACCCGCCCGCCAGGGGCGAGCAGTTCGCCCACTGCCCGGAGGGTGCCGAGCGGGTCGGGCAGGTGTTCCACGGTCATCACGAGCAGGACCAGGTGGTAGGAACCGACCGGGAGTGGCAGGGCTTCCACCGCACCCAGGTGGACCGTCAGCCCGCCCGCGCGGGCCGGTTCGACCGCCCGCGGGTCGGCGTCCACCCCTTCGAGCCTCCACGTCGGTTTCCCGAACTCGCGGAGCAGGCCGAGATGAAACCCGTCGCCGCAGCCGACATCCAGAATCCGGGCGTCGGCCGGCAGCCCCCGGCACCACCGCAGCAGCCGGCGAGCCTCCAGCCGGCGGCGGACCCGGTAGACGAACCCGAACCTAGCCGCGCGGAACTGGAAGGCGTGGTAGTGGTCGGGGTAAATCCGGGCCGCCTCGTCCGGGGCCGGCCGCGGGTTGAGGTACACCAACCGGCATCGGCGGCAGCGGACGGCCAGGAACTCGTCCGGCACGGTGCGGTACTCGAAGTCGGCACCGACGGCGACCGGGTCGGCGTCTTCCACCCGGCACAGGCAGCAGACAACGGGTTCCAGTCGGAGCGCGTTCGTCAGTCCGCTCTCGCCCGGCGGGCGAGCGGGTTGGCGGGTAACTACGGGCGACAAACACCAGTCCTCCGTTGGGGATGATGCCGAGCGGTTCCGGTCCAGCACCGCCGCCACGGGGCTGGACCGCTCTCGGTCGGCTCGGGTTACTCGGTCACGGCTCAGCGCACGTATTCCCCTGCGGGCCGGACCTCGTCCGGCTGCTCCTTGGCGAGCAGCACAAACTCGTCGATGCACGGCTGACAACAGAAGACGTATTTCTCCCCCCCGACGACCCAGGTGATCGCCCGGTCTGCCTTGAACCGGGAGACCGGGCAGAGGCGGTCGCCCGGCCTCGGCGCGTGGTCGTGCGTCGGGACCGCCGCCGGATACTTCTCGCCGGCGGACAGGCCGCCGTTATCCCGGATGTCGGCGGCGAGATACTTCCCGGCCGGCGACCCGAAGATCGCCCGCTGCTCGTCGCGGTACGCCGCGCGAAACGCTTCCTCGCCGACCGGCGAGTCCCAGACGAACTCGAACCGATACCGCTCCCCGCTCACCTTGAATTCGGTGAACCGGACCGTCAGCCGCCCGCGGATGGCCCGGGCGGGCAGCCGGCCGACGAACTGCGTCGTCCGGCTGGCCGGCTCGGGCTCGGTGACGGGACGGAGCATCACCGACGTGGGTTCGCCGTCAGCCGCCCCCTCGACGCTCAGCACCAGCGGCTGGGCATCGACGGAGAGCGGCTTCGTGGCTGTCTCGTCGAGCGGGTACACGCGCACCCTCCCGGTCGGCTCGACGACGAATTCGACGTGGTAGTGCGTCGCTCCCGCCTTGAACGTGACCACCTGACCGGAGTGGGGGGACGGCGGATGGCCGTGCGAGTCCGCGGGCGGTGTTGGGACGAACTGGTACGCCATGAGGACGACGAAGACCACAACACACGTACCGCCGCTCAGCCAAGCCACGACGCGGCGGGCGCGACCGGGTGACGGGGATCGGGGTTTGCGCTGGTCCCGCTTGCGCCGCTGAGTCATCGGCATCGCCTCATCCGGATTACTCCCGACCTTCCGGCCGACGAAACGGGGCACGCCGCCACGGCCCCAGAACACGGCTCGGCTGCTGCTCGTCTTCGGCCTTCGTCGCCTTCTTCCCCGGCACCTCACCGCCCGTTGGGAAGTCGGCGATTTGTCCGCCGGCCTAGTGGTGTTGGTGGCCGCCCGGCGCGACCGGGGCCGCGGGAACGGTCGGTCCGAGGACGACCGCGGGGGCGGACGGCATCATCATGCCCGGCGTTGCGTGCGGCGTCACGCAACTGCCGCACGGAGCCGCCGGTCGCGGCGCGGCGTAGACCGGCGTCGCCGGCTGCGAACAGCCGCACCCGTTCCGCGCGCGGACCCGGCCGGCCGCCGAGGCGTCGGCCGCCGTCACCGCCGTCACGGCGGCGGCCATCACGAGAACTCGTTTCATGCTTCACGCTCCTGGGGCGGCGACGGTGTCGCCGCCCGGTTAGACCGCGCGGGGCCGGTCGTCACGGCGACCGGGTGACTCACCCCGGCGGTGTTCGAATCCCCGCCGTGCCGTTGGCATTGGGCGGCGGGGGTGGCTTGGGCGTGTCGCTCGCGACGGCCGGCGGCGTCAGTTCCTCCCGCTTGTGAACGCCGTTCGAGCCGGGGTTCTCCGAACGGGCCGGCGTGAGCGGGACGAGCGGCACCGGCGGGTCGGTGGTGGCGTACCAGGCGTCGTCCCAAGCCGGTTGCGCGGCGGCCTCGACCGGCCGGTACACCTTCCGGCCGAACAGCAGGAACACGGCCGGGGTCACGATCTGGTCGAGTAGCGTCGAGGTGACGAGGCCGCCGATGACCACCACCGCGAGCGGGTGGAGGATCTCTTTGCCCGTCTGGCCCTTGCCGAGCGCGAGCGGGACGAGGCCGATGACCGCGACGGCGGCCGTCATCAACACCGGGGCCAGCCGCTCCAGGCTGCCGCGGACGATCATCGTCTCCCCGAACACCTCCCCCTCCTCCCTCATCAGGTGGAGGTAGTGGGCGATCATCATGATGCCGTTGCGGCTGACGATGCCGACGAGGGTGATGAACCCGACCCAGTGGGCGACCGACAGCGTGGTCGCCTGGAACCACACGCCGGGCACCTTCCACCACGGCAGCCCCTGTAACGCCGCCGGGTCCGGGCGGTTCAGGATCAGGAGCGCGAGTACGGCCCCGAGGCCGGCGAGCGGCACGTTCACCCCGAGCACCATGAGGGCCGCCCGCCACGACCCCAGGCAGCGGGTGAGCAGCAGGAACACGCCGACGACCGCTGTGGCTCCGAGCGCGAGCAGCCGGGCGTTCGCCTCCTGCTGGGCGCGGAACTGCCCGTCCTCCTCGATGCGGTACTCGCCGCCCTTCGCCCTCAACTTCTCCTGGATCGGGCGGACGGCAGCACGGATGTCGGCGACGACATCCCCCAGACTCCTCCCTTGGACGTTGCACGAGACGACGATCCGCCGCTGCACGTTCTCGTGGTTGAGCGTGTTCGGCCCGGTGGTGTCGAGCACGTCGGCCACCTGCGACAGCGCCACCTTCCGACCCGACGGCGTGTCGAGGATCGTCTGCCCGATGACGGCCGGGTCGGAGCGGGAGTCGGCGTCGTACCAGACGACGAGGGAAAACGACTTCTCCCCGTCGAGTACGGTGGAGACGGCCCGGCCCTTGTACGCCGTCTCCAACAGCCTCGCCACGTCGCCGGGGGCGAGGCCGTACCGTGCCGCCTCGTCCCGCTTTACCCGGAGCCGCACCTGCGAGATTTCGACCTGCGGCTCGACTTGGAGGTCCACGACACCCGGCACCTTCGCCATCGCGTCCTGCACCTCCTGGGCGGCGGCCCGCAACTCCAAAAGGTCTGGGCCGAACACCTTCACCGCCACCTGCGCCCGCACCCCGGACATGATGTGGTCGAGCCGGTGGCTGATCGGCTGACCGACATTGGCCGTCACCCCCGGAATGCTGCCGACCCGCTCGCGGATGTCGGCGAGCACCTGCTCGGGCGGCCGGCCCGACCTCTCCACGCCGACTTCGTGCAGGAACGGCACCGCCCGGACGACCGCCGCCCACACGCCCGGCTTCGGCCGCTCGTGCGGGATCAATCGCACGTCGATCTCCGAACTGTTCACCCCTTCGGCGTGCTCGTCCTGCTCGGCCCGGCCGGTCCGCCGGGAGACGGCCGCCACCTCGGGGATCTGGAGGAGCGACTGTTCGGCCACGGCCGCCACCCGCCCGCTCTCGGCGAGGCTCGTGCCGGGCGGCAGTTGCAGGCCGACCGTCACCGTCCCCTCGTTGAACGCCGGCAGGAACTCGCTGCCCATGCCGAACACGGCCGACATGGTCACGGCGGAGAGAACCAGGGACGCGGCGAGAATCTTCCGCGGGTGGCGGAGCGCGAACCGGAGCAGCCGGGTGTCCAGCCACTTGAGCGCGCGGAGCAGGAGCGGGTCTCGGCCGTGCCCGCGGGCCGCGCTCCACGGCAGCAGGTACGAGGCGAGCACCGGCGTCACCGTCAGCGAG
>CANJKY010000049.1 GCA_947474875.1 Gemmataceae bacterium | reverse complement strand
GGCCGCCGACGTCATGGGCGGAATTGCCCGTGACGCCGGCGGCCCGCCGGTCGATTCGCGGTCAGACGGGGGAAGTGTGGGTTCCCCGCCAGTCGGCTTCCAGGGTGCCGGTCCGGTCGCCGGCGGCCCGCAGGAACCAGATCCGTGGGCGGCCGTCCGGGAAGTCCGGGACGGCGAACAGGCTGGCGGCGGACACGCTCACCGCCCCCGGCCCGCCGCCCACCGTGACGACCGAACTCGGCCCACTCCGGTCGTCGTCGCCCCGATCATCCCGGTCGTCGTCGCCGCTGACCCCCGACTCGTAGGCGCCGATGTCGATCACCCCGCCGGCGATGCGGGCGTGCCCCCGCTGGTCGGTGGCCGGGGCGCCGGCGTTGTCCCCGGCGTTGATGGCCGGGCTGCCGGGCATGAGGGCGTGCGTCTGGGTCAGTCCGCCGCGGTACGCCAGCGGCCGCAGTTTCGGGTCGAGCGGGTTGGCCGCCGTCCCCCTCAGGTCGGACGCCACGAACCCGCTGGCGGCCGAAGTGAGCACCCCGATCAGGTTGTGCCCGCCGCTGACGAACGCCCCGGTCACGTCCGGCCCGCCCACGTTGCTGGTGTTCCGGGCGATGATGGTGTTCCGCACGTCCGTCTCGGTCGAGTACGAGTACGTGTACCCGTAGAAGGTGAAGCTGAACGACGGCCCGACCCCCACCCCGCCAGTTGCCCGCACGTCCGGCTGGGCGTTCGTCACCCGGTTGAACGCGATGGTCGAGTTGTCGATGGAGAGCGTGGGTGCGGTGCCCCCTGGGAACACCAGGCCGGGCAGCGCGAACACCCCGCCGACCGCGTCCCCGAGCACGTTACCGAAGTACCCGGTCGCCCGTCGGATGTTGTCGGCGGCCACCGTGTTCCCGCTGATCGTCGAGTTGACGATGTGACCGCCGGAGGTGGCCACCCCGCCGACTCCGAGTGTGGGGGCGCCGTAGGGGGATGTGGGCGGGGTCGCCGTGTTACCGCTCACCGTCGAGCGGATGAGGTCGAGTTGGTAGTAGGCGAAGATGCCGCCGTACGTCGTGCCCGTGTTCCCGCTGATGGTGGACTCGGTGACCGTCGCGGAGGACACGCGCATGCCGGTGCCGGCGTTGTCCCGGACCGTCGAGCGGGTGAGAGCGAACGAACCGAACCCGATGCCGCCGGCGATGCCGCCGGTGTTGTTGCGGATGTCGGTGTCTTCGATCGCCACCGTCGTGCTGCTGAAACTCCAGATGCCGCCCACCCCGGACCCGGACGTGGCACTCGGGCCGTTGTCGCGGATGACCGACCGGCTGATGAGTACGGCCCCACTACCGAACAGGTACATGCCGGCGGCCGCGCTCTTGTTCCCGGCGATCAGCGAGTCGCGGACGGTGAGCGTCGCCCCGGACGCGATCCCGCCGGTGCCGAACCCGCTGGCCGAGTTCCCGCTCACCGTCGAGTCGGTGATGGTCAGGGTGGTGCCCCGCTCGCTGCGGACGCCCGCCCCGTCGCCGACGCAGGTGTTGTTCGCCACCAGCGAGTCGTCGATGGTCGCTGTTCCCTTGCGGTTCTCCAGCCCGCCGCCGGTCGAGGCGCTGTTCCCGCTGATGGTCGAGTTCCGGACGGCGAGCGTGCCGGCCACCGTGGTGGTCCCGTTCACCACCCCCCCGCCCAGACCCAGGGGGGCTGAGTTCCCGGAGATCAGCGAATCCTTCAGCGTGAGCGTGCCGGTGTTCAGGATGCCGCCGCCGAACCCGCCGGCGAAGCTCGGGAACGAGCCGGTGCGGACGGCGGTGTTCCCGCTCACCACCACGTCGTCCAGCGTGAGCGTGCCGGCGTTCAGGATGCCGCCGCCGTCCGCCCCCGTCACCTTCCCGTTGGCGACGGTCAGGTCTTCGATGGACGCGGTTACCCCGGCGGCGATGTTGAGCACGCGGGTGGTACCCCCGCCGCTGACGGTCAGTTTGCCGGCGCCGGGGCCGTCGATGTCCACCGCGTCGGTGACGAGCAGTTCGCTGGCCAGGGTGATCGTCCCCTCGGCCGAGTGCTTGAACCGGATGTCGTCCGCGCCGGGGTGAGAGTTGGCCGCGGCCACGGCCGCGCGGAGCGATCCGGCCCCCGCGTCGAGCGTGTTCGTCACCCAGTAGGTGTTGGGGACGGTGCGGTCTTCCAATTTCTCCACGCCAGGTTTCACCGACGGCCGATCGGATGGGGAGGGGCGGGCCATGTGTTCCTCACATCGGGGGAGAGCGAGGGGGCGCGAACGGGACCGACCGGGCGGTTCATGCCGGATCGGCCGAGTTAACCGGGGGCAGCTTAACCATCTGGATTTAGTCGATGCAACAAAAAATCCGCCAAACTTGGAATTGAGTAGCCGGCCGTTCTGGGGTTGTGGTCTGGCATCCCCCGCTTCAAGTCGCCACGCCCGATTTGCCGCGGGGAAACGACCCTCTGCCTTTCTGGTTGCACCCGTCAGGTCGTTGTCTCATAATGGCCCCAACCCCTGACCGGGACGGTCGGGTTTGACACCTCCGTTGCGGGCGACCGGCGAACCCGCGGCGGCGGCCGCGGAGCCGGCCGTACCGTTTCGCCATCGATATAGTCGGCTTCCCGTTGACCCGACCCGTCCGCGGCCACCCGCGGCGGGATGACTGCGCCGGCCTGCCCCCGCTGCCACGGGCGAGGCCACCCCGCACCCCGGAGACCACCACCCGCGGCGGCGACCCCGCCTCGTTTGACCCTCCTACCCTCGGACAACGGGCCGCCGCAAGGAGTGGCCCGCATGTGGGAATACATACTCGGCGCTGTCCTCGTCGCCATGCTGGCGATGGGCGGCGTCGGCCTGTTCCTGTTGCTGAAGGTTCTCAAGAGCCGTCCGGCCGTCACGTCCGCCCCGCAGCCGCTAAATCCGCCCCCCGCCCCCGTCGCCGACCCGGCCGCGCTGAAAGAGGCGGCGGCCAAGGCGCGGGAGATCACCGAGCAGGCGAAGCGGGACGCCGAGCGGCTGGCCGAGCGGCTGGCCGAGCAGGCGAAGCGGGACGCCGAACGGATCGTGAAGGACGGCGAGCTGCGAGCGAAGGACGAGGCGTTCCGCAAGCGGGAGGAGGTGACCCGCGAACTGGAGAAGACCCGCACCGAGTTGCGGGAGCAGGAGCGGCGGCTGGAGAAGCGGGAGGACGCGGTCGAGGATCAACTCCGGAAGCTGGCGGAGAAGGAGAAACAACTGGACGCGGCGGTGAAGAAGGCGGCCGAGCAGCGGGAGGCGCTGGAGAAGCGGGCGAAGGACCTGGACGCGGTCATCGAACAGGAGACGAAGGCCCTTCACACCATCACCGGGCTGAGCCGGACGGACGCGGAGAAGATGCTGCTCGACCGGCTGGAGAAGGATCTGGCCGACGAGGTGGCCGCCCGCATCCGCAAGGCGAACGAACACGTCGGCCAGCAGGCGGAGGCGAAGGCGCGGGAGATTTTGGCCACCGCCGTGCAGCGGTACGCCGCCGCCCACACCGCCGACGCCACCGTGAGCACGGTGGACATCCCGTCGGACGACATGAAGGGGCGGATCATCGGGCGGGAAGGCCGGAACATCCGCACGTTCGAGAAGGCCACCGGGGTGGACGTGATCGTGGACGACACGCCCGGGGTGGTGGTGGTGTCGGCGTTCGACAACGTGCGGCGGGAGATCGCCCGCATCAGCCTGGCGAAGCTGATTCAGGACGGTCGCATCCACCCCACCCGCATCGAGGAGGTGGTGGCCGAGACACAGACGGAGATGGACGCCACCATCCTGGAGATCGGCAAGAAGGCGGCGCTCGACCTGGACATCCCGCTGCCGCACGAGAAGATCCTGCAACTGCTCGGCCGGCTGCGGTTCCGCACGTCGTACAGCCAGAATGTGCTGCTGCACAGCATGGAGGTGGCGCACCTGTGCGGGATGATCGCGGCCGAACTCGGGCTGAACGCCCAGTTAGCCCGGCGGTGCGGGCTGCTGCACGACGTGGGCAAGGCGGCCGACCACGAGATGGAGGGCGGGCACCCGAAGGTGGGGGCGGAACTGGCGAAGCGGTACGGGGAGACCAGCCGGGAGGTGCTGCACGCCATCGCCGGGCACCACGACGACATCACCGTGGACAACATCTACACGGTGATCGTGGCGGCGGCCGACGCGATCAGCGCCAGCCGGCCGGGGGCGCGGCGGGAGACGCTGGAGAAGTACGTCAAGCGGATGGAGGCGCTGGAAGCCGTGGCGTGCGGGTTCCCGGAGGTGGACAACGCCTTCGCCATCCAGGCCGGCCGCGAGCTGCGGGTGATCGCCAACGCCAACCGCACCACCGACGCCGACGCCCTGCGGGTATGCCGGGACATCGCCCGCGCCATCGAGCAGCAGCTCGACTACCCCGGCGAGATCAAGGTGACGGTGGTCCGCGAGACGCGGATGGTGGAGATGGCGAAGTAGCCGATGCTGAGCGTGCTGTTCTGGAACGTGATGGGCCGGCGGATCGAGGCGCTGTGCGCGAACCTCGTCCACCGCCACGACGTGGACATCCTGGTACTGGCCGAGTGTGCCAACCCGGCGGCGGTGGTGCGGGCGCTCAACCGAACCCCCGGCGGGCGAGTGTTCCACTGGCATCGGCCCGGAACCGCAAACCGTTTGGCGGTATTCAGCCGCTTCCCCGCGACCGAGTTCGTTGAGGTGGAGTCCGCCCAACGGTACACGGTCCACGCACTTACCACGACGCGAGACGAATTCCTGTTGGTGTCGGTTCACAGCATGAGTGGGTTACGAGTTCGGGTGCTGGAGCAGACAGAGGAGTTGAGACGGTTGGCCCGCCGGGTGGCGGAACTGGAGGACACCCGCGGACACACCCGGACCATGCTGATCGGCGACCTGAATGCTGACCCATATGACCCGCGAATGCTGGATGCGGTCGGACTGCACGCCCAGCGGCTCCGGCAGATCGCCGAGCAAGGTTCACGACGGGTGGCTGGGATCGAGTACCGCTACCTGTTCAACCCGATGTGGCGGTTCCTGGGGGTTCAGCCGCCGGAACCGCAAGGCACCTACTACCGGCGGAAGTCGCTCCACGACACCCGCTTCTGGCACCTGTTCGACCAGGCGCTGCTCCGACCCGCTCTGCTACCGTACTTCGCGGACCAAGATGTGGTCATCCTGCGTGACGACGGCACGACGAGCTTCCAGAAGACCGACGAAACCCCCGACAAGAAAGTGGCTTCAGACCACTTCCCGATCCTGATAAAGTTAAGTTATCCAGGAGTGTGACATGAGCGCGACTGCCACCATCCCTGACCTCTGGCCGACCGAGTTCAACGTCGGTCCGGAGCCGACCCCGTCCACTATCCTGCGCCAACAGGGGTACATCCTCGGCGAACGGACCCGTGATGTGGTGTTCGGCGAGGTGGAATCCAGGCAGGAAAGTCCGGGCCGCTTCATTCACACGCTGTGGCTGTCCGCGCCCTACCTCAAACTGCGGCAGTACGCGCTCATCGTGCGACATGGTTTGGAGGGGTATCCGGCGGACGTCACTCTACTCGATGCGGGGGGGCAACATCTTCGAAAAGAGACGGCTGTCAACGCTGAGCAGTTCATGACTGTCGTGCGCGAGATGCTCGCCGCGCCGCACATCGTGCAGTTGATCGGCTCCCTCATCGCCCAGGCCCGCGACCTGGACGACGAGTGACTGCATGTGGCGGACGGCCGTTGCCACTTCGTACCGCAAGGTAGCGCGGACCGAGCAGCGATGATCGCCGGAATTCGCCGTAAGCCGTTGGCCCGCAAGGTTGGTACCGGAAATCGGCTTGAGTCCGCCGAAGGGTGTCCCTAAGCCGCCGAATCAACCCGCCCCGCATATTGGGGTTCTCACGCCTGCCCGCCGTCGCTATGTCCGCCCGGAATCGGGGGTCGGTCCGCTCCGGCCGGGTGGGGGTTCGGCATGTGCGTGGTGTCCGCTTCTAATCGGGTCCGCGGGGTGCTGGCCGGGGTGCTGGTCGGCCTGACGGCCGCCGTCGCCCCCGCCCAGTTCACCCCGGACGTGCCCCCGCCGCCGAAGTCGCTGTTCCAGGCGCAGGGGGCGGTCCCCCCGCCGGTCCGCACGCTGAACGATTCGACCCCGCTGCCTCCGCCGGTTGGCCTGACCCCAGGTGTAGCCGCCCCGGCCGCCTCGCCGGTGGACACGCTGAACGGGCCGGTGATCTCGGACCGCCCGCTGCCCGGCTCGGTGGAAGACGAGTACCAGCAGGAACTCCAGGCCCGCCGCGACTTCACCCGGTACACCTGGCGGGGCGCCCGCATCTCCTTCCTGCCGAACTCGCTGCTGTGGGAGCCGGCCTTGGCGGTGAAGAAAGACCCGAGGATGCAGTTCCTGGCCACCAGCCTGAAGAACTACCGCAGCAATTACACGGTGGACACCTGGATCGGCGGCACCCAGGGGCTGTGGCGGTTCGAGCCGGAGGGGGCGGACTTCGCGGCCCAGTTGGACATCTTCGGGCTGGTGCAGACGCGGCTGTCGCCGGACGACCTGATGGCCGCCGACTACCGGTTCGGCCTGCCGGTGACGTGGCGGTGGGGGTGGTGGCAGGGGAAGATCGGGTACGAGCACACCAGCGCGCACCTGGGGGACGAGATCATCCTCCACACCGGCCGGCAGACCCGCAGCTTCGCCAAGGACGAGGTGGTGCTCGGCCTCGGGCGGATCATCCAGGACAACCTGCGGGTGTACGGGCACATCGGGTACGCGTTCCAGTTCCAGGTGCCGGACGTGGAACCCACCACCAGCAACCGCATGCGGTACGACGTGGGGGCGGAGTGGTACCTGCGGCGGCCGACCGGGTGGGATGGGTCGCCGTTCGCCGCCACCAACATCGAGTGGCGGGGGGACCAGGCGTACCAGCCGAACTGGACGGTGCAGGCCGGGTGGCTGTGGCGGAACCCGCTGCGGCGGGAGGGTATGGTGCGGGTGTTCGGCGAGTACTACACCGGCCGCAGCCCGTACGGCCAGTTCCTGCAAACGAAAGAGCAGTACTACTCGGTCGGGTTCGGGTTCGACTACTAATCCGCACCCGTGGCACCGGCGGGCCGCCGGTGTTCGGAGGGGCCATGCCGTACACCCCGATCCTGGCCACCCTCGGGTACGTGTTCAGCCCGGACCGGTCCCGGGTGCTGCTCGTCCACCGCACCGCCCGCGGGCCGGCCGACCCGCACTACGGCAAGTTCAACGGCCTCGGCGGGAAGGTGGAGCGGGACGAGGACGTGGTCGCGGGCATGCGGCGGGAGATCCGCGAGGAAGCCGGGCTGGAGTGCGACGCGCTGCACCTGGCCGGCACCATCTCGTGGCCGGGGTTCGGCAAGCACGGCGAGGACTGGTTCGGGTTCGTGTTCCGCGTCACCGCGTTCACCGGCACCCCGCCGGCGGCGAACGAGGACGGGCCGCTGGAGTGGGTGGAGGTTGGCCGGGTCCTCACCCTCCCGCTCTGGCCGGGTGACCCGCACTTCCTGCCGCTGGTGTTCGACTTCACTTCCGCCCCATTCCACGGGGTGATGCCGTATTCAGACGGTCGCCCTACCGCGTGGCGGTACAGTTCGGTGGGCGGGTGAATTTCCCGCCGCGCAGTGAATGATGTGCTACAGTTCGCCCGACGTTCAAGGATCGGTCGTCGGCGGCCCCGTCCGGCCGTCGCCGCACTCGCTCGTACCCCCCACCCCGACATGTACGGTGGCGAGTTGAGTTCACGAAGCTCGAAAGTCCGCTCTCGCACGGCTCCGCTGCCCCCGTTCAACCCGGAGGCCGGGGCGTCCCCGTTCCCCGGGTACCGGCTGATCCGGCTGCGGGGCCGGGGCGGGTTCGCCACCGTGTGGGAGGCGACCGGGCCGGACGGCCAGCTGCTGGCCCTCAAGTTCATGTCCAGCCACCAGGGGCAGTCCACCATCCGCGAGGTGCGGGCGCTGCGGGCGTTCACCCGGTTCAGCCACCCGCACCTGCTGCCCATCCACCAGGTGTGGTCCATCCCCGGGCAGATCGTCATCGCCATGGAACTGGCCGACGCCACCCTGCTCGACCTGATGCTGCTGTACACCGAGGACTTCAACCGGCCGATCGAGCCGGACCGGCTGATCCGGTACTTCACCCAGGCGGCGTCCGCCCTCGACTTCCTGAACGCCCGCCGGCACACCTGGGACGGGCGGACGGTCGGGTTCCAGCACGGGGACATCAAGCCGAACAACATCCTGCTGGTCGGGGACGTGGCCAAGCTGGCCGACTACGGGCTGGCCACCCCGACCACCGGGCCGAAGACCCCGTGCCACCGGCACGGCACGGCCGAGTACGTGGCCCCGGAGGTGTTCCAGGGGTTCGCGTCGGACACCGGCGACCAGTTCAGCCTGGCGGTCACGTACCACGTGCTGCGGGCCGGGCGGTTCCCGTTCCCGCCGCCGCCGCCGATGAACGAGCTCACCCGCGGGTACGTGCGGCCGGCCCCGGACCTGGCCCACGTGTCCGCCGCCGAGCGGGCGGTGCTGGCGCGGGCGCTGTCCCCCATCCCGCAGACGCGGTTCGCCACCTGCACCGCGTTCGTGGACGCGCTGGCCGCGGCGGTCGAGGTGAAACCCGGGTCGCAGTCGACGCGGGTGAGCTGACGGCCCGCCTTCCGAATTGAACCGGTCCTACAGCGTCACCAGCGCGCTGCTCCACGTCAGCCCGCCGCCGAACGCCACCAGCAGCACCGTGTCCCCCGGCCCGCACCGGCCGGTGCGGATGCCCTCGTCCAGGGCCAGCGGCACGCTCGCCGACGACGTGTTCCCGTACTTGTCCAGGTTCACCACCACCATCTCCGGCGGGATGGCCAGGTCCTCCAGCGCGGCGTCGATGATCCGCACGTTCACCTGGTGCGGGACGATCAGCTTCATCCGCTTGCCCGCCGCCCCGCAGTCCTCCCGCGCCTGGCCGATCATCTCCTTCAGCTTGGTGACGGCGAACTTGAACACCTCCCGCCCGTTCATCCGCAGGTACCGCAGGTTGGGCAGCACCCCGGCCCCGGGCGGCGGGTTGGGCGTCACCATGCTCGGCACCTGGATCAGCTCCTGCCGGCTGCCGTCCGCGTACAGGCGGATCTGGTGCACCCCGCGGGCCGGGTCGTCGGACGGCCCGAGCACCACCGCCCCGGCCGCGTCCCCGAACAGGATGCACGTGTTCCGGTCGGCGAAGTCGCTCACCCGGCTGAGCACCTCGGTGCCGACCACCAGCACCCGCCGGGCGGTGCCCGCCCGCACGTACTGGTCGGCCACGCTCAGCGCGTACACGAACCCGGAGCAGGCGGCCCCGACGTCGAACGCCGGGATGGTGCCGCACCCCAGGTACGCCTGGATCAGGCAGGCGTTACTCGGGCACACCATGTCCGGGGTGACGGTGCCGCACACGATCAGGTCCACGTCCTCCGGCCGCACCCCGGCGGCGGCCAGCGCCTCGCGGGCGGCCAGGGTGCCCATCGTCGCGGACGTGTCCGCCGGGCCGGCGTACCGCCGCTCGCGGATGCCGGTGCGGGTGCGGATCCACTCGTCGGACGTGTCCAGCGTCTGCGCGAACTCGTCGTTCGGCACCACCCGCGACGGGACGAAACTGCCGGTGCCCAGGATTCGGCTGACGGTCGGTCGGTTCATGGGTGGCCCCATCCGGTCTGGCCGTACCACCATTCGGACACCCACTGGTGTACCGCTCGCCGCCCCCCCGCCAACCGCAAAAAGAACCCGGCCGGGCAAATCCTGACTGCCCGGCCGTCCAGACGTGTGGCTACCGCCGCCCCTCGGCGATCAGGTCGGCCACGGTGGTCGTCTTCAACTCCCGCTGCCGCTTCTTGTACGCCGCGTACGCCCGTGCCTGCTCCGCGTACCCCTGGTTGGCCGCGTAGCTGAGCAGCTCGGCCGTCTGCAACTGCTGCTGCGCCTGGAGCTGCGCTTGCAGGTACATCTGCTGCGCCTGAAGCTGGTTGTACCCGCCCGCCGTCTGCAACTGCGACACCCCGAGCGGGCTGCCCCGCAGTTGGTTCGTCCCGCCGCCGGGGCTGCCCCGAAGCTGGTTCGTCTGTCCGCCGCCGCCGCAGTGCTGCTGGGCGAACGCCCCGGCGTTCGCCGCCAGCACCGCCACCGCCGCCACCAGCCAGTACCGTACAGCCATGACGCGCTTCCTTCGTGCCGACACCATGAGACGTGGACCCCCAGCCCCGGCCGACCGGGGGGTGTGAACGCGACTCGGCTCGTGTCGGGTGAAGCGAGGGCGTTCGGCGGATGCAGCGTGGAGAGGCCGGGACCAATTCCACGGTACACCTCTCATCCCGGCCTCACACTCGCGATTCCCCACGTTCGCAGCGGATTCTTCCCGTCCGCTGTCGGGTTCGCCGACAGTGGCAATTCGCGGCCGTTCGTGGCACAATCACGCCACCCTTCGTAGGGTGGGTCCGGTCCCGGTGACGGGACCGTGACCCACGTCGTTTATCCCGTGGGT
>CANJKY010000048.1 GCA_947474875.1 Gemmataceae bacterium | reverse complement strand
CCGCCCCGCGGACGACGGCGTCCAGGTGGTCCGGCTTAGTCGCCTCGGTGAACGCTAGCCCCAGGCCGTGCGCCAGCGACTGGTAGTCCAGCTTCGCCAGGTTGGTGGCGGTGGTGCGACGGTACGCCGGCTCCTGCAACATCTGCATGTAGTGGTACGCCCGGTCGTCCAGCACGAACACCTTCACCGGCAGGCACTCCCGCGCCGCCGTGCTCAGCTCCACCAGGCTCATCATCAGGCACCCGTCGCCGGTGAGCGTGGCCACGGTGGACCCCGGGCACGCCCGCTGGGCGCCGATCGCGGCCGGCACGCTCCACCCCATGCTCTGGTTGTCCACCGGGTTGAAGTACGTCCGCGGTTTCGTCACCCGGAAGTGTTCGGTCGCCAGGTGCTCGCTCACCGTCACGTCGGTGAACAACCGGGCGTCGTCCGGCAGGTGCCGCCGCAGGGTGCGGATCAGGTGCAGCGGGTCGATGCCGCATTTCGTTGGCGGGACCGTGTCGGCCACCTTATCCGCGTCGCACTTCAGCTTCTTGATGCGGGCCACCAGGTGGCCGTTGGCCGGGCGGCGGAGGCGGTCGCCGCACGCCAACAGCCTGCTCAGGAACAACCCGGCGTCGGCGTGGACGCACACGTCGGCCGGCACCACCTTGCCCAGGTTGTTCGCGTTCGCGTCGACGTGGACGACGTGCCGCACCGCCGGGTTGCCGTAGAACCCGGT
Source organism: Gemmataceae bacterium (assembly GCA_947474875.1). GTDB lineage: Bacteria > Planctomycetota > Planctomycetia > Gemmatales > Gemmataceae > JALHQU01. The sequence continues at coordinate 9,853 of CANJKY010000048.1, read as the reverse complement.
GCTCACCTCGCTGAACTTCACCCCGATCGCAAGCAGCGTCGTCACCCCGGACCGCAGCGGGTGCAACGGGTCCAAGGCGAACGCCTTCTCGGCCACCTCAGAGGCGTGCGACCCATAACCCCACCCCACCGCCAGCGGGTGGCACTCGGGGATGACGCCTTTGCCGCTCACGCTCGTTGCCACCGGCGCTTGCAACAGGTCGGCGACGGCGGCGAGCGAGTCGGCGTGGTCCATGCACCCGTAGCCGGCGTAGATGCCTATCCGCTGCTTCGGGTCGCCCAGCAGGGTGACGGCCTTGGCGAACGCGGCGTCGTCGAACGGCACGGCCACCGCGTCCGGCGCCGACACCGCCGCATCGGTCATCTCGATGAGCAGGTTGAACGGCACCACCACCGCCACCGGCCCCGGCTCGCCGGCGCGGGCGGCGGCGAACGCCTGGCGGACGGCGTCCGGGATCTGCCGCACGTCGGCCACGGGCAGCACGCACTTGGTCACCGGCTTGAGCAGGGCGACGGTGTCGAGCGAGTGGACCTGGAACGGGCGGTACTTGTCGCCGTTCGCCACATCACCCACGATCGCCACCACCGGCACCGAGTCGAGCAGGGCTTCACCCAACCCGGTGAGGGCGTTCGTCACGCCGGGGCCGGGCACCACGCACACCACCCCCGCCCGGCCGGTGGCGCGAGCGTACCCGTCGGCCATGCACGCGGCGGCGAACTCGTGGGTACACAACAGGTACGGCAGGCCGACCGCCTTGAACTCGTCCCAGAGCTCGTTCTCCTGTGCGCCGGGAATGCCGAACACGCACCCGACGCCGTGGGCCAGGAGCGAGTTGGCGATCGCTTTCGCGCCGCTCGCCTTGTGCGGCCGGAGCGGCCCGGCCGGGGCAACCGCCGGGGTGACGGCCGCCGCTCCGACCGCCGCCGCCGTCTGCAACAGCCCGCGGCGTGAGAACGTCCAGGTCATGGCAATTCATCCAATTCGCCAGGGTCGCGTATCGTCTGTATCGGCTGCGCGGGGGCGGGAGTTGTGGGCGAGTTGCGGGAACGCGCCGGCGGTTCGGGCCGGGCGGCGAGCGTTGCCCGCGGAACACCTTGTTCGGACACCTGGTGTGGTCTACTATTGGGGTGCCTCTGCGGTGTTCGAGAGCCAGACATCTATTTGGCGAACCTACAAAATCCGCATCGGGAGCCTTTTTCAAATACACTCGCGGCTCGCAAGCCCATCCCCGTTTTGGCGGGACTGTAGTGGGATCCGAAAGGCGGGTGTGAGGCTCCCAGCTCAACTGCGGGTTCCCAATCGCGTCTGGAACGGCACAGGTGGAGGTTTTTCTTTTTTTGTGGATATCTTCATTGTCGGTCCCGGAAGTGGTCGGAAGCCCCACACATCGCAACAACTTCCGTCGCCCGTCGTGGGCCGGCTCGCCGCAAAAAATGCCCGCCGAACTCTCGACGTGGGGACGGGGAAATGGGGGGAATATTTCGCGAAACCTCAGGATTTTCAGGCTACAAGTCGAGTGATGTGTGACACCGGCCTGTCACAAGATTTGGGTTGCACGGGCCGGCGCAATCGCTAAGTTATCGCCCAGCAAACGACCCCGGCCCGTAACCCCGAGGATGCAGGGATGACCGCGACGATCTTCACCGATCGCACCGCCATCAGCACCCGCACGGCCCCCGATGTTCTCGCCATCGGCCCGACTCCCTCTCCGGGCGACCCCGCCCGCGTCCGACCCCCTGAACTGCTCACCATCTGATTCGATCTCGCCGAGGGCTGCCGGCCGGTTCCGGCCTGCACCCTCACCTCAAGCCATCACGACGCTGGCCGACCTTCACACCCTGCCCGCATGACGCGGGCTAGCACGGACGTGACCTGAGTCGCGCAGCGGGAGCGCTTCCCCTGCTGCCCTCGGCTCACTGGGTGTGCGTCACACCAACGCCAGTCGTGAGGCGGGGCACGGATGCCCCGCCGCTCCCGCCCCGCTCCAAGGAAGGAGCGGGGCGGGAGCATTTTGTCTCTCACGTTGCCCCGCCGCCCGAACCCGCGGTTCCGTTCTGGAATCCCTTGTTCAGCACCCCTATCTTTTCACTGACGTATCCGCCCGACACGCCCGCCGAGTGTGACCCATGCCGACCTGTGACCACCCGTTCCTGAAGCTGGCCGACGAGCGTGTCGTGATTCTCGACGGCGGCATGGGCACCAGCCTGCACAAGTACAAGCCGAAGGAGCAGGACTGGGGTTACAACCCCAAAGGCAAGAACCTGCTGAACCTGTCGGACGCCCTGGTGTACACGCACCCGGATTGGATTCGGGAGATCCACGCCGGCTTCCTCGAAGCCGGGTGCGACGGCATTGAGACGAACACGTTCAACGCCAACGCCATCGGCCTGGGCGAGTTCGGCATGGCCGACAAACTGGAGGAAATCAACCGGCTGAACATCCGCCTGGCGAGAGATGTGGCGACGAAGTACGCGACGAAAGATCGCCCGCGGTTCGTGGTCGGCAGCGTCGGGCCGGGCACCAAGATGCCCAGCCTGATCGACCCGGCCATCTACATCGACTTCGACGCGCTGGCCGAGGCTTACCGCCCGCAGATCCGGGTGATGATCGAGGAGCGGGTGGACGCCATTCTGGTCGAGACGTGCTTCGACATCCTGCAAGCGAAGTGCGTGGCCATTACTGCGATTGAGGAGATGAAGCGGGCGGGGGTGCGGCTGCCGCTGATGGTGCAGCTCACCATCATCGACGACAAGTCGAAGAAGATGCTGCCGGGGACGGACATCGCCACCGGCTTGGTCACCCTTGACCCGATCGACGGCATCGATGTGCTAGGCATGAACTGCGGGGTCGGCCCGGACGCGATGCTCGACGACGTGAAGCACCTGTGCAAGTACAGCCGCCGGCCGATCAGCATCCTGCCGAACGCCGGCATGCCGATCACCCGGGGGGATGACGCCTACTTCCCGCTCGACCCGAAGGGGTTGGCCGACTGGCACGAGCGGTTCGTCACCGACTTCGGGGTCAACATCATCGGCGGGTGTTGCGGCACCACTCACGCGCACCTGAAGGCGGTCTGCGATCGCGTCGGCGGCAAAAGGCCCGCGAAGCGGAACCCGGTGTACCTGCCGTTGGTGAGCAGTTTGCTCGCTTCGCAAGAACTGGTGGTCGATCAGAAGCCGCTGCTGGTGGGCGAGCGGACGAACACCAACGGGTCGAAGAAGTTCAAGCAGCTCCTGGAGAAGGAGGACTGGCACGGGCTGGTGGAGATGGCCCAGGAGCAGGAGCGGGAGGGCGTCCACCTGCTGGACGTGTGCGTGGACTACGTCGGCCGGGACGGCGTGCGGGACATGAAGGAGGTGGTGAAGCGGTACAACGCGGTGCTGAGCAAGCCGATGATGCTGGACAGCACCGAGGTGCCGGTGATCGAGGCGGCGCTCAAGCTGTGCAGCGGCAAGACGGTGATCAACAGCATCAACCTGGAAGACGGCCGCAAGACGCTCGACCCGAAGACGCAACTGGCGAAGAAGTACGGGGCCGGGCTGGTGGCCCTGACCATCGACGAGAAGGGGCAGGCGGACACCGCCGAGTGGAAGTTCGAGGTGGCCAAGCGGATCTACGACATTGTGGTCCACGAGTACGGCATCCCGCCGTCCGACCTGATGTTCGACCCGCTGGTGTTCCCGGTGTCCACCGGCCAGGAGCAGACCCGTAAGAGCGCCATCGCCACGTTCGAGGCCATCCGGCTCATCAAGCAGAACCTACCGGGGTGCCTGACGCACGTCGGGTTGAGCAACTGCAGCTTCGGGCTGAACCCGTACACCCGGCAGGTGGTGAACAGCGTGTACCTGCACCACGCCATCGAGTACGGCCTGGACTCGGCCATCCTGCACGCCAGCAAGATCCTCCCGCTGGCGAGCATCGACGAGAAGGGCAAGGAACTGGCCCGCCGGCTGCTGTTCGACGAGCGGGTGTTCGACGCCGCCGGCAACTGCGTGGAGGATCCGCTGCAACTGCTCATCGAGCACTACGCCGACAAGAAGGGGCAGAAGAAGGAGGCGCAGTCGCTCGGCGACACCATCGAAACGCGGCTGAAGCAGGCGGTCATCCAGGGCCGCCGCGAGACACTCATCGCCGACCTGGACGGGGCGATGCTCAAGTACTCCCCCATCGACATCATCAACAACATCCTGCTCGACGGCATGAAGGTGGTCGGCGACCTGTTTGGCAGCGGGCAGATGCAACTGCCGTTCGTGCTCCAGTCGGCCGAGGTGATGAAGGCGGCTGTGGCCCACCTGGAAAAGTTCATGGAGAAGGTGGAGGGGCAGGAGAAGGGGAAGATCGTGCTGGCCACGGTGAAGGGCGACGTCCACGACATCGGCAAGAACCTGGTGGACATCATCCTCACGAACAACGGGTACAAGGTGTACAACCTGGGCATCAAGCAGCCGGTGGACGCCATGATCGCCGAGTATCAGAAGACCGGGGCGGACGCCATCGGTATGAGCGGGCTGCTGGTCAAGTCCACCGTCATCATGAAGGAAGACCTGGTGACGCTGAACGACCGCGGGGTGAACCCGCCGGTCATCCTGGGCGGGGCGGCGCTCAACCGCAAGTACGTGGAGGACGACCTGACCCGCATCTACAAGGGGAAGGTGTACTACGGGGCGGACGCGTTCGACGGCCTGCGGATCATGGACGAGCTGATGCTGAAGAAGAAGCGGAACCGGGTCAGCCCGGCGATGGCACTGGTGGCCGAGGGGAGCGAAGCGAAGGCGACCGCCACGCTCGACACCATCGACGCGGTGACGCACCACGCCCCGCCGGCGGTGTACACCGCCCCGCTGCCGGCCCGCGCCCCGAACCTGCCGCGGACGACCGACATCCCCACCCCGCCGTTCCTCGGCGTCCGCACGTTCACCGCGAAGATGGAGGACGTGTTCCCGTACCTGAACGAGTTGACGCTGTTCAGCACCCAGTGGGGGTTCGAGAAGGGCGGGGTGGACCCGCAGAAGTACCGCGAGCAGATCGACGGCACCGCCCGCCCGGCGCTCAACCGGCTGAAGGCGTTCTGCCTGAGCGAGAACGTGCTCCAGCCGAAGGCCGCCTACGGCTTTTTCCCGGCCGCGGCCGACGGGCAGACGCTGAGCGTGTACGCCCCGGACCGCACCACCGTGCTCCAGCAGTTCAAGTTCCCGCGGCAGGACTTCGGCGACTACTTGTGCCTGAGCGACTACGTCGAACCGCTCAAGGATGGCAAGCCTGTGGACTACATCGGCATGATGGCCGTGACCGTCGGGCACGAGGTGACGCGGCGGTGCAACCAGCTCCGCGACGCGAACAAATATCAGGACTACCTGTTCCTGCACGGGCTGGGCGTCGAGAGCGCCGAGGCGTTCGCCGAGTTCTTCCACAAGCACCTTCGGGCCGAGTGGGGCATCGGCGGCAAGGATTCGCCCACTATCCAGAAGCTGTTCAAGGGGCACTACCGGGGGCGGCGGTACGCGTTCGGCTACCCGGCCTGCCCGCGGCTGGAAGACCAGACCGGGCTGTTCGAGCTGATCGACCCGACGCAGGTGGGCATCACCCTCACCGAGCAGTTCCTGCTCGAACCCGAGCAGAGCACCACGGCGATCGTGTTCCACCACCCGCAGGCCAAGTACTTCAACGTCAAGCGGGGCGGTGAGGTGGAGTTCGAGTGAGCCGGAGCCTGTTCGGCACACTCGCGTACCTGGCCGACCGGCTGTGGCTGTTCGGGCTGCGGCAGGCGTCGGCCAGCGTGTTCGGCGGGTTCCTGCTGGCCGCCATCCTGCTCACCAAAATCTGGTACCCGTTCACCGCCGTCGCCCGGTACGACGCCCTGTTCGCCGCGGCCGTACTTTTCCAGCTCTTCCTGCTGGCGGCCAGGCTGGAGACGCCCCGCGAAGCCCTGATTGTGCTGGTGTTCCACCTGCTGGCCACGGTGATGGAGGTGTTCAAGACGAGCGACGCCATCGGGTCGTGGCATTACCCGGGGGAAGCGGCGTTAAAGGTGGGGAACGTGCCGCTGTTCGCCGGGTTCATGTACAGCGCGGTGGGCAGCTACCTGGTGCGGTCGCGGCGGGTGCTCGACCTGCGGTTCACCCGCTACCCGCCGCTGTGGGCGACGGTGCTGATGGCCGCCCTGGTGTACGTCAACTTCTTCACCCACCACTACGTCTGGGACATCCGCTGGCCGCTGCTCGGGTTCATCGGGCTGCTGTACGGCCGGTCGTGGGTCCACTTCCGGCTCGGCCACCAGAACCGGCGGATGCCGACGCTGGTGGGTATGTTCCTGGTGGCGGTGTTCATCTGGATCGCCGAGAACGTGGCCACCTACGCCCGTATTTGGGTGTACCCGGAGCAGACGAACGGGTGGCAACCGGTGGGCGTGGCGAAACTGCTCGCCTGGTTCCTACTCATCATGATGAGCTTCGTGCTCACCACCCTCACCCACCCGGTGGCGCGGTGTGACGCCGCCGGCCGCCCGCTCACCCCACCGCAACCGGCACCATCACCCGTCTGATGGCGGTCGCGTTCCCGCCCGTCGGGTCCACGTCCACGATCACCCCTGCCAGCCGCACGTCCCCGGTGGCCACGTCGAACGGCTGCGGCACGAAGGTGACCGCCGTGGTCAGCACCCGGTCCACCCGCCGGCCGAGGATGCTGTCGAACGGGCCGGTCATGCCGGCGTCGCACACGAACGCGGTGCCGTCCCGCACGTGCTCGTCCGCCGTCTGCACGTGGGTGTGCGTGCCCAGCACCGCCGCCACCCGCCCCTTCAGGTGGTGCAGCAGCAGGTACTTGTCCGCCGTCGCCTCGGCGTGGACGTCCACGATCACCACGTCCGCCTTCCCCTTCAACTGCTCCAGCACGCGGTCGGCGGCGGCGAACGGGCAGTCCACCGCCCGCATGAACGTCCGCCCGAGCACGGTGAACACCGCCACCCGCACTTCACCCGCCGTGAACAGCACGTGGTCGCGGCCGGGAGCGGCGTGCGGGTAGTTGGCCGGCTTGCACACCGGCTCGGCCTCGGCCCGCAGCACGTCGGCGATGTCGTACTTCTTGTAGACGTGGTCGCCGAGGGTGATCGCATCCACCCCGGCGGCGCGGAGCTGGCGGTAGTCCCGCGGCGTCAGCCCGGACCCGTTGGTGGCGTTCTCGGCGTTCGCCACCACGAACGCCAGCCCCTCCGACTTGCGGAGGGCGGGAACGATCTGTTTCACCGCCGCCAGCCCGGGCGGGCCGACGACGTCCCCGACGAATAAAAAGCGCACGACTCACCTCGCGAGTCCCGTTACAGTACGTACCCCGCCGGCCCGAATGAACCAGTTTAGTGCGGAAATCTTGCTCCCGTCCGTGCGGGTGGCGTGTCACCTGCCCGACGGCTCGGTGCCGCCGGCCCACCCGCGGCCGGCGGCGGTGCTGCCAGGGTCGTTCAACCCGTTGCACCGCGGGCACCGGTTGCTGGCCGAGGTCGCCGAACGGCGGGTCGGATCGCCGGTGCATTTTGAGCTGAGCGTGTCGAACGTGGACAAGCCGGACCTGGGCGGTGACGAGTTGGCCCGGCGACTGACACAGTTCGTCGGCGTCGGGCCGGTGTGGGTGACGCGGGCGGCCACGTTTGCGGCGAAGGCGGAATTGTTCCCGGGCGCGGTGTTTATCCTCGGGTTCGACACGGCGACGCGGCTGATCGACCCGAAGTATTACGGCGGGGAAGGGGGGCGCGACACCGCTCTACGAACGCTGCTCGAACGCGGCTGCCGGGTGCTGGTCGGGGGGCGGGTCGACGCGGCCGGGGTGTTCCGCGTGTGGGACGACCTGCGGCCGGCGTATCGCGACCTGTTCGACACCATCCCGGAGGGTGAGTTCCGGGCGGACGTGAGTTCAACGGAGCTGCGGGGCGGGTGACGCTGGCCGACGTCTTTTCTTCTGTGGCACCGGCGGGCCGCCGGTGCCACGGAAGACAAAACCTACCCCGCTACCGTCTTCAGCTTCGCCAAGCCGGTCTTCGCCACCTCCAGCGGGTCCTGCTTCCAGTATCCGCGGTTGAACAACTCCAGGCTCAGGTACCCGCTGTATCCGATCGCCTTTAGGGTGGCAAACACCTCCTTCAGCGGGGCCACCCCGTCGCCGGGGTACACCCGATCCTGATCGACGATCTTGCCGCGCTCGATCTTCGGATAGTCGTTGACGTGGAAGATGCCGATGGCGGCGGCGCTCACCAGCTTCAGCCCGCCGAACTCGCTCCCGCCCTTGTACAGGTGGTACACGTCCGGCAGCACCGCCCCGCCGTCCTTCCCGCACTCCATCGCCGTTAGCAGTGTTTCGCCGAGCTTGCCCAGGCTCTTGCTGTGCCCCCACACCTCCACGATCGGGGTGACGCCCATCGCCTTCCCGATTTCCAGCAGCACCCCGTACCGCTCGGCGGCGACGGTCGGCGTGACCGCGTCAGTGAACTTCGGGTCGTCCCGCCGGCTGCCCCCGCCGGTGGCCCCGACCGGTGGGGCGGCTATTCGCGTGCCGCCCACCTGCAGCACCTTGTCCATGTCCCGCTTCGCCGTCTCCAGCCCCTTCTTTCGCCGCTCGTCGTCGTTCACCAGCCACTCGGCGAACCCGATGGCGTCTGGCACCGCCAGCCCGGCGTCGGCGAACCGCTTCTTCAAGTCTTTCAGCGTGCCCCCGGCCTTCATGTACTCGTCCAGTTCCTGAATCCACGGCTCGATGGCGGCGTACCCGGCTTTGGCTGCTACTTCGATGCTCTCGACGATCGGCCGCGGTTTGCCCCAGTCGCCCTGGCCGACGCGGATGGTGGACGTGTTCAGGCAGAAGCCGGGTCTGGGGGCCGGCTTCTCGTCGTGGGCCTTGGCGACCGCGGCCACGGTGACGGCGGCTCCGGCGGCGAGCAGCGAGCGGCGGGTGAGGTCGGGCATCGGCGTTCCTCGTGGCGGCTACAATTCCGCTGCCCCTGTTGTACCCGGAGTGCCCCCGATGTTCACGCTGCTTCTGTCGGCTTCGCTGCTCGCCCCGGCCGCGGAGCCGGTCAGGTACGCCAAGCCGGACCTGCTCGTCGAACCGACGGACGCCAAGGCGGACCATTTCACCATCCTCGACACCCGCCCCAAGGACAAGTACGTCGACGGGCACATCCCGGGCGCGGTGAACGTGGCCGTCGGCCCTTGGGCGAAGGCGGTGAACGACGGCAAGGCGGACTCGTCGTTCTGGAGCCAGGAGTTGGCGAAGCACGGCGTCACCCCGAAGAAGTCGGTGCTGGTGTATTCCGACGACCTGCGGGACGCCGCCCGCGCGTGGTGGCTACTCAAGTTGGCCGGGGTGCCCGATGCCCGGTTGCTGAACGGCGGGTGGGACGCCTACACTGCGGCTAAGCTGGAGGTGAGCAAGGAGGCGGGGCAGCCAAAGCTGGCCGAACCGTCCAACTGGAAGCCGGAACCGCGGCTGGCGGTGATGGCGGACGTGGTGAAACTGGCGGACGCGACGGACGCCTGCGTGGTGGACGCCCGCGGCGCGACCGAGGTGGCCGGCGGCAAGGTGCCCGGGGCGAAGGTGTTGGAGTGGACCGAACTGATCGACGAGAAGACGAAGAAGTTCAAGCCGGCCGGCGAACTGATCAAGCTGTTCGACGAGTCGAAGATCGACCTGGGTAAACCGTGCGTGACGTACTGCCAGGGCGGCGGGCGGGCGGCGGTGATGGCGTTCGGGCTGGAGCTGATGGGCGCGAAGGACGTGCGGAACTACAACAAGAGCTGGGGCGAGTACGGGGCGGACAAGACGACGCCGAAGGAGAAGAAGTAACGGATGTAGCCGCGACCCAGCGGGG
>CANJKY010000047.1 GCA_947474875.1 Gemmataceae bacterium | reverse complement strand
GCTCCCGCACCTTCTCCGGCTCCCTCGACAGGTCGAACGCGGCGCGGGCCTTCTCCGACGACATGAGCTTGTAGGCGAGGGCGAAGTTGTCGTCCATCTGCTTGGCCGCGTCGCTCTTCTCGAACGCGGTCAGCCCGCCGTCCACCGCGTCGCGGAGCTTCTGCCGGCGGTCCGCCCGCTGCGGCGTCAGGTACTCCGGCGGGAGCAGGTCGGGCACCTGGAAGTTCGGGGCGGACGGGTCGGCGTTCAGGATGAACGGGTCATGCGGCTTGCCCAGATAGCCGGCGGTGTGGCCGTGCGGCAGGTTGCCGCCGGTGCGGCCGATCGGCCGCGGCAGCAGCACGTGCGGCGGCAGTTCGCCCCGCCCGCCCTTTAGGTAGCCGAGCACGCTGCCCATGTGCGGGTGCTCCACCCCGCCGCTGAACAGCCGCCCGGTTTGCATCATCTGGTGGCCGGTATCGTGGACCGCGGTGGCGGTGTGGTACACGCTCCGCACGAGCGAGAACTTGTCGGCGTGGGCGGCCAACTTCGGGAAGATCTCGGTCACTCGCACGCCGGGCGCCTTCGTGTCGATCGGACTGAACGGCCCGCGGATTTCGGCCGGGGCGTCCGGCTTCGGGTCGAACGTGTCGAGCTGGCTCGGCCCGCCGACCAGGAAGATGAAGATGCAGTTCACGTCCGTGTCCGGCTTCGGCTCGTCGGCCTTGGCCGCTTGGGCGCCGGCCAGCGTCAGCCCGAGGGCCGGCACCGCCCCGGCGTGCAGGAAGTCGCGGCGGGTGAGGCCGTCGCAGAATCGGACCGGACGGGGGGCGTCGAGGCGGATCATGCGGAACACCTCCGCGGTGGGGGATCTACCGAATACCTAACGGATGCCGGCGGGGAGTTCAACGAGAATCGGCTCGCACCGCCGGCGGCGGTTGCACTAAGATAGAGTCACCTGCCTGTTCGGGTCGGCCGCCGGCCCGTCTCCGTCCGGACACACCGGAGCTCCCGACATGCGACGTGCGGTGACGCCGCTATTCCTCCTTCTGTTGACGCTTGCCCCGGTCGCTCGTTCCGCCGACCCGCCGAAACCGACCGCCGAGCAGGTCGAGTTCTTCGAGAAGAGCGTGCGGCCGATCCTGGCCGAGAACTGCTACGGTTGCCACGGGGCGAAGAAGCAGCAGTCCGGGTTGCGGCTGGACACGGCCGACGGGGCGAGGAAGGGTACGCAGGACGGGCCGGTGATCGTGCAAGGGGATGCGGAGAAAAGTTCGCTCATCCAGGCGGTGCGGCGGAAGGGCGACGCCCCGATGCCGCCGGACAGTGAGCTGACGAAGGAACAGGTGGGGACACTGGAGCAGTGGGTAAAGATGGGCGCGCCTTACCCGGCGACCGCGGTGGCATCGCAGGCGGATCCCAAGAAACACTGGGCGTTCCAGAAGGTCACGGACCCGACTGTCCCAGGTCAGGCGTTAAACCCGATCGACGCCTTCATCGCCGCCAAGCTCACCGAGAACAAGCTCACCCCCATGCCGCGGGCGTACAAGCGGACGCTCGCCCGGCGGGTGTACTTCGACCTGCTCGGCCTGCCGCCGACTGCCGACGAGTTGGACGCGTTCGAGCGGGATGCCGACCCGAAGGCCTACGAGAAGCTGATCGACAGGCTGCTGGCGAGTCCGCACTACGGCGAGCGGTGGGGGCGGTACTGGCTGGACGTGGCCCGGTACGCCGACAGCAAGGGGTACGTGTTCACCGAGGACCGCAACTACCCCTACGCCTACACCTACCGCGACTACGTCATCCGTAGCTTCAACGAGGACAAGCCGTTCGACCGGTTCGTCATCGAGCAGTTGGCGGCGGACAAACTGCCGCTCGCCGACGACAAGCGGCCGCTGGCGGCGATGGGCTTCCTCACCGTCGGCCGGCGGTTCAGCAACAACATCCACGACATCACCGACGACCGCATCGATGTGGTCGCTCGCGGGCTGATGGGCCTGACCGTCACCTGCGCCCGCTGCCACGACCACAAGTTTGACCCCATCCCGGCGGCGGACTACTACAGCCTGTACGGGGTGTTCGCCAGCAGCAACGAGCCGAAAGACCTGCCGCAGATCGGCGAGCCGGAGAACCCCAAGGAGTACGCGAAGTTCCTGGCCGAGCACGGCAAGCTGGAACAGGCGGTGGCGGACGAGCGGGAGCGGCGGACGGCGGCGAAGAAGCTCGGGGCGGCCGGGCTGGCCGGCGGGCTGGCGTTCCAGCCGAACGACAAGCGGCTGCTCAACCGGGCGGACAGGAACGAGCTGGACAAGCTCCAGAAGAAGGCGGACGAGTTCAAGGCGAAGTCGCCGGCCGCCCCGCCGCGGGCAATGGTGATGACCGACAACCCGCAGCCGGCCCAGCAGGTGGTGTTCCTGCGGGGTAACCCGAACAACCACGGACCGAAGGTGCCGCGGCAGATGCCGGCGTTGGTGGGCGGGGAGAAGCGGGAGGCGTTCAAGGACGGCAGCGGGCGGCTGGAAATGGCGAAGGCGATCGCGTCGAAGGGTAACCCGCTCACCGCCCGCGTGTTCGTCAATCGCGTTTGGACGTGGCACTTCGGCCAGGGGTTGGTCCGCACGCCGAGCGACTTCGGCCTCCGGGCCGAGCCGCCGACGCACCCGGAACTGCTCGACTGGCTCACCACCCGATTCGTCGAGGACGGGTGGAGCGTGAAGAAATTGCACCGGCGGATCATGCTGTCCGATGCGTACACCCGCAGCAGCGTGACCACTGCGGAATCCGCCCGCCTCGACCCGGACAACCGCTGGCTGTCGCACCAGAACCGTAAGCGGCACGACTTCGAGGCGATGCGAGACAGCTTGCTCGCCGTGTCCGGGCAGCTCGACCGTACTGTGTACGGCCGGTCGGTGGACCTGTTCAAGCCGCCGTTCAGCCCGCGGCGGGCCGTGTACGCCTACATCGACCGGCAGAACCTGCCCGGCACGTTCCGGGCGTTCGACCTCGCCAGCCCGGAGCAGCACACCCCGCAGCGGTTCGTCACCACCGTACCGCAGCAGGCGCTGTTCCTGCTGAACAGCCCGTTCGTGACGGACGCGGCACGGGCGGTGGTGAAGCGGCCGGAGGTGGTGAAGGCGACTGACCCGGCGGCGAAGGTGACGGCCGTTTACCGGGCGGTTCTGAGTCGCAACCCGACTGCCGAGGAGGCGGAATTGGCGAAGGAGTTCGTGACGACCGCCGAGCAGTCCGAGACGAAGCTCGGCCAACTGCCGGCGTGGGAGCAACTGGCCCAGGTGCTGCTGCTGAGTAACGAGTTCGCGTTCGCGGATTGAGTCACCCTCGCACCGGAGAAACGAATGCTCCCGCTGTCCCGCCGCGAATGGCTCGCCCGCACCGGGGTGGGCATGGGCCTGGTCGGGCTGGCCCCGCTGCTCGCCGCCGACCGCCGGCCGACCACCCCGCCGGACCCGGTCAACCCGCTCGCCCCGCGGCCGCCACATTTCCAGGCAAAGGCCAAGCGGGTGATCCACCTGTTCGCCAACGGCGGGCCGAGCCAGGTCGACACCTGGGATCCGAAGCCGGCGCTCGCCAAGTACGCCGGCAAGACGCTGCCGACCGAGAACCTGAAGACCGAACGCAAGACCGGGGCGGCGTTCCCGTCGCCGTTCAAGTTCAGGAAGTACGGGCAGTCCGGCATCGAGGTGAGCGAGTTGTTCGCCAAGACAGCCGCGCACATCGACGACATCTGCGTCGTCCGCTCCATGCACGCCGACGTGCCGAACCACGAGCCGTCGTTCCTGTTGATGAACACCGGCGAATCCCGGCTGGTGCGGCCGAGCATGGGCAGTTGGGTCACCTACGGGCTGGGCACCGAGAACCAGAACCTGCCGGCCTACGTCACCATGTGCCCCGGCGGGATGCCGCTGATGGAATCCCAGAACTGGCAGAGCGGGTTCCTGCCGGGCATCTACCAGGGCACGTTCGTGGACACCAAGCACGCCGACCCGGAGAAGCTGATCGAGAACATCCGCAGTAAGGTGGCGACGAACTCGACACAGCGGAAGCAACTCGACCTGCTGATGAAGCTGAACAAGACCCACCAGCAGGCCCGCGACGCCGACCCGCAGCTCGAGGCCCGCATCCAGAGCTTTGAACTGGCGTACCGCATGCAGACCGAGGCGAGCGATGCGTTCGACATCAGTAAGGAGCCGCAAACCGTCCGCGACCGGTACGGCGACCACGCCCAGGGGCGGAGCCTGCTGCTCGCCCGCCGGCTGATCGAACGCGGGGTGCGGTTCGTGCAGGTGTCGCATGCCCCGGTGCAGCCGTGGGACAGCCACGACGACATCGAGAAGGAGCACCGGCGGCTGGCCGGGGAGATCGACGGGCCGATCGCCGCCCTGCTGTCCGACCTGAAGCGGCTTGGGCTGTTCGAGGAGACGCTGGTCATCTGGGGCGGGGAGTTCGGCCGCACACCCGTGGTGGAACTGCCGCAGGCCGGGTCGAACGCCGGCAAGATCAACGGCCGCGACCACAACCACTGGGGGTTCAGCGTGTGGATGGCCGGCGGCGGGGTGAAGGGTGGCACGGCCTACGGGGCGACGGACGAGTTCGGGTTCAAGGCGGTGGACAATCGCGTGCATGTTCATGACCTGCACGCCACCATCCTGCACCTACTCGGGTTCGATCATGAGGCGTTCACCTACCGGTACGCCGGCCGCGACTTCCGCCTGACCGACGTGCACGGCAAGGTGGTCCGGGACATACTGGCCTGATCTTTTTCGGAGGCCGCGTGTCCGAATCGCCCACCCGCGTCCGGTACGCCATGATCACCGTCACCACCCTGGTGGCGGTCATGCTGTACCTGGACCGCGTCTGCCTGAGCATCCTGAGCGAGCAGATCAAGCCACTGCTCGGCGGCACCGCGGACGAGCAGAAACTGCGGTTCGCCGACCTGACCTCTGCCTTCTTCTGGGCGTACGCCCTGTTCCAACTGCCGGCCGGCTGGCTGGGCGACCGGTTCGGCCCGCGGCTGGTGCTGGCCGCGTACCTGTTCCTGTGGTCGGCCTGCACCGGGTTAATGGGTCTGGCGAACGGGTTTGTAGCTCTGTTCGTGCTGCGGCTCGGGTGCGGCATGTTCGAGGCCGGGGCGTACCCGCTGGCGGCGGGCATCGTCCGCACCTGGATGCCGGCGGCGGTCCGCGGGTTCGCCAGCGGGTGCGTGTCCGTCGGCGGGCGGCTGGGCGGGGCCATCGCCCCGCCACTCACCGTCTGGCTGGCGTCCGGCGGGTCGGACGGGTGGCGGCGGCCGTTCTTCGTGTACGGGCTGATCGGGGTGGCCGGGGCGATCCCGTTCTGGCTGTGGTATCGGAACCGGCCGCGGGAACACCCGGCGGTGAACGCGGCTGAGGCCGACCTGATTGACGGCGGTCAGCCGCCCAACCGATCACGCTCGATCGGCCTGCCGCCGGTGAGGGCGTTCGTCCGCAGCCCGGCGCTGTGGTTGAACTCGCTCGTGCAGTTCCTGGCCAACTTCGCGTGGGTGTTCATCATCACCCTGTTCCCGGACTACCTGAAGGAGGCGTTCGACACCCCGGAGCGGACGCGGGCGGTGTACCAGTCGTTCCCGCTGTACGCCGGCATCGGCGGGATGCTGCTCGGCGGGTGGCTGTCCGACCTGGCGATGAGGCGGTTCGGCCCGCGGTGGGGGAGGGGGGCGCCGGTGGCCGTGTCGCGGCTGTTCGTCGGGGCGGCGTACCTGGGTTGCCTGGCGTTCCGCGACCCGCTGACGGTGGCGGTGATGATGTGCGTGGTGGCCTTCGCCACCGACATGGGGGTGGCGCCGGTGTGGGCGTGGGCTCAGGACGTGGGCGGGCGGCACACCGGCGGGGTGATCGGGTGGGCGAACATGTGGGGGAACTTCGGCGCGGCCGTCGCCCCGATGGTGTTCGTCCGCATCCGCCAACTGTACCCGAATGACCCGCTGGCCGGGTGGGACGCGGCGTTCGTGGTGTGTGCGGCCACCCAACTGATCGCCGCCGCCGCCGCCCTCGGGCTGGACGCTCGCCGCCCGTTAGACCGCGGCGGGTAGGGGCCGGTCACTGACCGGCACGGGGGCGGCACTTATCTTTTCTTCGCCGGGGCGAACACCTCCGGGCCGATCGGCTGCTCCTCTTCCCCCGGCACGGTGCCCGGGGGGGTGGTCCGCCACGGGATACCGCCCTTCGCCGCCTGGTGGCCGAGGGTGTACAGCCGCCGCATGGCTTCCACCTCGAAGCTCATGCTGTTATCCGGCACCTCCGCGTCGTCCGGGATGGCGATCATGTGGTACTGCATGCCGCTCACCCCGCAGAACGCGTACATGCCGGTCAGTTCGGCCCGGTACAGGGCGTACAGCGAGCCGGACAGCGAGCTGCCGATGCGGGAGAAGATGTTCAGCTGCCCCTGCGCCCGCGGGGGGAACAGCTTGCCCGCCGCCATCGCGTACAGGTTCGACCCGGTCAGCCATCCGGTGACGCCCGGGGCCGGCCGCTCCCCGCCCGGCCCGAGCCGGACGAACGCCTGGCTGACCGCCCCGCCGTCGGTGTGCTCCTCCTCGAACCGCTGCCCGTTCACCACGATGTCGAACGACACCGGCGGGAGGATGCCGGGGTACGCGATGGACGCCAGGATCACCTTCCGCACCAGGTCGGCCGCGTCCGGCCGGTCGCTGCACGCGATCGCCCCCACGTCCCACACGGTCAGCCGCTTGCTGCGGGCGTTGGTGCTGCCCAGGTACAGCCGCCGCCCCTCCTTGTGCGCCTCCCGCAGGTCGAACAGGAAGCAGTCGTTCACCTCGGTCGCGATCAACTCCTCCAGCCGCTTCGAGCTGGCCAGCGACCCGTTGCGGAACAGTTCGACCACCGGCCGGAACACGAACAGGTCTCGCCGCCGGGTCTGGGTGAAGAACCGGGTCAGGTTCGGGTCGTACCGCTCGCCCAGGAAGGCGTAGCAGGCGACGATCGCCCCTGAGCTCACCCCGGTGACCACGTCGAACTTCGGCCGGGTGCCGGTTTCCGTCCACCCGACCACCAGCCCGGCGTTGTACGCCGCGTACTGCCCGCCGCCGGACACCGCCAGGATGTTCTTCGGGCAGGCGATCGGGCCGGTCGGCTTGGCCAGGGCGGCGGCGAGCGAGTCGGCGATCGGCGGGGCGAGCTGTGCCGGGTGGTTGGCCACCACCTTGTTCGAGTCCACGTCCCCCGGGTCGCGGGGGTTGCGGAACACGGAACACCCGGTCGGCCCCGGCACCAGCGCGAGGGCGGCGGCCAGAACGACGGCGACGGCGGGTGTAGCCCGGTGCGGGGGCATAAGCGCGTGCGGGTGCGGTGTCTGGGGCGAGAGGATTATCGGCATCGGGGAGGGCGGTCAAGAGCGGAATCCGGGCCGCCCGTCGCCGCACCTGTGATTTCAGGACCACGGGCCGAAAAGCGGGTCGCCAAACTGCGTGGGTTGACACGCCTGCCGCCCCCGGGTATCGCCCCGCTTATGAGCCGCCGGTGCGCGTTCGTCCCTATGCTGGTCGTCGCCGTCCTCTCCGCCTTGGGAGTGGGGTGCGTGCGGTCCCGCCGACTGCCGCCGGCCGACGCCGACCTGATCCACAACTGGCAGCCGGTCGAGCCGGCCCAGCCGTTCGGCACCCGCGGCACCCCGCTCGCCCTGTCGAACACCCCGGACGGGGTGATCCAGGCCGGGCACTCGGACCTGAAGTCGGCCGACCCGGCCCGGCCGAAGACTATCCTGGCCCTATCCGGCGGCGGCATGTACGGGTCGTACACCGCCGGGGTGCTGAACGGGTGGACGCAGAGCGGCAAGCGGCCGGAGTTCGACGTGGTCACCGGCATCAGCACCGGCGGGCTGATCGCCCCGCTGGCGTTCCTCGGCCCGGAGTACGACGGGCAGATGAAGCTCATCTACACCCGCGTGACGCGGCGGGACATCTTCACCTACCGCAACTGGGCGACCATCCCGTTCCGCGACGCGGTGGCCAGCACCGCCCCGCTGCGGGAGATCGTGGACGCCGGCATCACCGACGAGATGATGCTGAAGATCGCCGCCGAACACCGCAAGGGGCGGCGGCTGTACGTCGGCACCACCAACATGGACAGTCGGCGGTTCACCACCTGGGACATCGGGGCCATCGCCACCCAGTGTGAATCCCGCGACCGGGCGGACCTGAAGGCGGCGAAGAAGCTGATCGTGGACATCCTGATCGCGTCCTGTTCGCTGCCGGGGGTGTTCCCGCCGGTGCCGATCGACGTGGAGGTGGATGGGAAGAAGTACACCGAGTATCACATGGACGGCGGGGTGACGGCGGCGGTGTGGGTGCCCACTCAGGCACTGTCGGCGGCCGCCCTCGACCGCGGCGTGCCGGCGGCCGCCCAGAAGCCGGCGGACGTGTACGTCATCCTGGCCGGCAAGTCGTTCCCGGACGCCGGGGCGATCGAGCCGCGGCTGCTGAACGTGCTGGCCACGTTCATCGGCACCGCCCAGGCCGCCCAGTACAGGTCGTCGGTCACCAACCTGTACCACCAGGCGGTGCTCGGCGGGCTGCGGTTCCACATGACGGCGGTGGCGAGCGAGTTCGACACCCCGGCCGGCGGGCTGGAGTTCGACACCAAGCAGATGAACCGGCTGTTCGACGAGGGGGTGCGGGTGGGCCGCGGGGCGCTGTGGTGGGACGCCCCGCCGGAGCGGGGCCCCGGCGACGTGGACCCGATCCGCACGGGCAACCGCTTCCGCTCGGCCAAGTGACGGCCGCTTGTCGGCTCGGAGCGTGTAGCCTACTTCTGGTGCTGTCACCCGCACCGGAAGCCTGCCATGCGTTCCACCATCCCGCTCCTGCTGCTCGCCCTGCCCGCCGTCGCCGCCGACCCGCTCCTACCACCTCAGAAGCTGCTCGACCGGGAGACGTTCTGGGACAACCGCGACTGGGACTGGTACACGTCGAACGTCCCGTTCTTCGAGTGCCCCGACCGGGACATCCAGACGACCTACTACTACCGCTGGGAGTTGCTCACCAAGCACCTCACCTACGGCTCGCCGAACAGCGGGTACAGCTTCACCGAGTTCATCGACCGGCCGTTCTGGTCGGGCGCTTACGGGGCCATCTCCTGCCCGGCCGGGCACCAGTTGTACGAGGCCCGCTGGCTGAGGAACCCGCAGGTCGCCCGCGACTACGGCCGCTACTGGCTCCGCACGCCGGGGGCACAACCGCGGAACTACAGCACCTGGCTGGCCGACGGCATCTGGGCGGTGCATCAGGTGCATCCGGACGACAAATTCTTGACCGACCTGCTGCCCGCACTGAAGAAGAACCATGAGGGGTGGGAGAAGCGTCACTTCGTGGCTGGCGTTGGCTTGTTCTGGCAGACCGGGCACGACGACGGCATGGAGTACAACATCACCAGCCGGCAGACGAAGGACATCCTCCGCGGGGCACCCGGCTACCGGCCGACGATCAACGCGTACATGTACGCCGACGCACTGGCGATCGCTAAGGTGGCGGAACTGGCCGGCGACAAGGACGCGGCGACGGCGTACCGCGAGAAGGCGGCCGGGCTGAAGGAGAAGCTGCACGCCAGGTTGTGGGACCCGAAGCGGCAGTTTTTCTTCCCCATGTTCAAGCAGGACGAGGAGGCCGACGGACAGAAGGTGAAAGCCCTCACGCTCACGTACCAGTCTGGCAAGCACGCCGGCAGCGAGTACGGCCGCGAGCTGATCGGGTACGTTCCTTGGCAGTTCGGCATGGTGGAGAAGGGCAAGGGGTACGAGGAGGCGTGGCGGAAGCTGATCGCGGCGGATGCGTTCGCCGCCACCTACGGTCCGAGCACCGTCGAGCGGAACGACCCCATGTTCCTGCTCAAGAATACCTGCTGCTGGTGGAGCGGGCAGTCGTGGCCGTATGCGACCAGCCAGACGCTCAAGGCGATGGCGAACGTGCTGCAGGGGTACGAGCAGTCGGCCATCACCCCGAAGGACTACGCCCAACTGCTCGGCACGTTCGCCCGCACCCACCGCAAGAACGGCAAGCCGTACCTGGCCGAAGCCTGCCACCCGGACACCGGCTCGTGGGAGGGGCACGACGGGTACAACCACAGCGAACACTACTTCCACTCGTCGTTCAACGACCTGGTCATCACCGGGCTGGTCGGCCTCGTCACCCGCGACGACGACACGCTCGAAGTCAAGCCGCTCGCCCCGGCCGAGTGGTCCTACTTCGCCCTCGACAGCGTGCCGTACAAGGGGCAACTCGTCAGCGTGATCTGGGACCGCGACGGCACCCGGTACATGAAGGGCAAAGGGTTGCGGCTGTTCGCCGACGGGAAGGAGATTGCGGCATCGGAAAAGCTCGCCGCGTTAAGCGGCCAGCTCACCCCGAAGCAAGTGCCGCAGCCGAAGACTACCGCCGTCAACTTCGCCGTGAACAACGACGGCACGTACTTCCCCCGCGTGACCGCGACGTACTCGACCCCCCGTAACCCGCCGGCGAAGCTGGTCGACGGCAACTACTGGTATCACCGCGACCCGCCGAACCGCTGGACGTGCGACGGCTCGCCG
>CANJKY010000046.1 GCA_947474875.1 Gemmataceae bacterium | reverse complement strand
CCCGCGAGCGCCAGCACCTCCACCTGCTCGTCCAACGGGATGTCCTGGTACTGCTTCGTTTCCCAGTCGAAGTAGGCGAGCACGGCGCTGGAGAACGCCCCGATGGCGGTGAAGTGGGCGGACCGCGGGTGGTGCTCCGCCGCGAACGCCTTCAGCCCGGCCACCACCTCGTCGCCCGTCTCGTAGATGAGCGCGTACGTCCGCTCGCCCTGATCACTCAGCAGTTTCGCCTTCATGACGGCCTCCATTCGTGTGGGCGGAGGATCGGAGGAGCGCCCCGACGAGTAGACCGGCGGCGAGCGCCCCACCGGCCAAGAGCGCCGGGGTGAGCCACCCGTTCCGGCCGGAGTGCCGGTCGGCGGGCGGAACCGTCTCGGGGTGGTTCGGCAGCGCCGCCGCGATCACCTCCGCCAGGTGCCGCGGGGCTCGGCCGGTCCCCTGGGCGATCTGCGTCTGGCAACTGAACCCGTTGGCGATGAGCAGCTCGCCCGCCCCGGCCTGGCGGACCGCCGGCAGCAGCCGCTGTTCGCCGATCGCCATCGACACGTCGTAGTGCCCGGCCTCGAACCCGAACGACCCGGCCAGCCCGCAGCACCCCGCCTCCGGCTCGCGGAAGGCGATGCCCATCTTCTTCAGCAGTTCCCGCTCGTCCTCCTCGCCGATGACCGACTTGTGGTGGCAGTGGACGTGCATGAGAGCAGTCCCGCCGACGTGCGGCGGAATCCACCCGTTCGCGTGCTTGTTCAGGAACTCGCTCAGGTAGAAGATCTGCTCGCCCAGCCGCTTGGCGTCCTCCTGTTCCGGGAACAGTTCCTTCAGTTCGTCGCGGAACACGGCCGTGCAACTCGGCTCCAGCCCGATCACCGGCACCCCCTCTTCGATCACCGGTCGGAGGGTGGTGAGCACCTTCCGCAGGTAGCCCCTGGCCGTGTCGAGCATCCCGAAGTCGTACAGCGGGCGGCCGCAGCACAGGTGCGCGCGGGGGACGAACACCCGGCAGCCGGCGGCCTCCAGCACCGCCACCGCCGCCTTCCCGCGGTCCGGCTTGAAGTGGTTGGTGAACGTGTCCGCCCACAGGACGACCGGCCGGCCGGACGTGTTCCGCGGTGGCCGGCCGAAGAACCAGTCCTTGAACGTCTCGGCCGCGAACGGCGGCATGTCCCGCTGCGGCGACAGCCCGCCGAGCCACTTGGCGATGGCATTCAGCCCCGGCGTCTGGCTGACGAAGTTGGCCACGCCGGGGGCGAGAGCCGCGAGCCGGGCCCACTGGTCGATCAGGCCCATGCTGTACGCGTGCCGCGGGCGGAACCGCCCCTCGTAGTAGTGCGACAGGAACTCGGCCTTGTACGTGGCCATGTCCACGTTCACCGGGCAGTCGTGCTTGCACCCCTTGCACGCCAGGCACAGGTCGAGCGCGTCTTTGACCGCCTCCTCCTTCCACCCGCCGGTGAGCACCTCGCCGTTCATCATCTCGAACAGCAGGCGCGCCCGCCCGCGGGTGCTGTGCTTCTCCTCGCGGGTCACCTGGTAGCTCGGGCACATGGTCTGCCCGCCCTCGCGGCGACACTCGCCCACCCCGACGCACCGCAGGGCGGCGCGGGCGAACGAGTGCTGGTCGTCCGGGAAGGCGAAGCGGGTGGGCGGCTGTGGCGGGTTGTAGTCGGGGCCGAGGCGGAGGTTGGCGTCGATCGGGTAGGCGTCGACCTTCTTGCCGGGGTTCATCTTCCCGGCCGGGTCCCAGATCGCCTTGAACTCGCGGAACGCCTGGTACAGCTCGCCCCCGAACATCTTGGGCAGGTACTCGCCCCGGGCCTGGCCGTCCCCGTGCTCGCCGGACAGCGACCCGCCGTACCGGAGCACCAAGTCGCTCGCCTCGTTCATGAACGACCGGTATTTCTTGATCCCGTCGGCCGTGTACAGGTCGAACGGGATGCGGCAGTGGATGCACCCCTGGCCGAAGTGGCCGTACAGCGACGGGTGGTAGTCGTACTTGTCGAACAGCGCCCGCAGCCCTTTCAGGTACGGGTCGACGTTCTCGACCGGCACGGCCGAGTCCTCCCACCCGGGCCAGGCGTCCGGCAGGCCCGGCACCCAGGCGGTCGCCCCCAGGCCCCCCTCCCGCACCTTCCAAAGCATGTGCTCGTCGTGCGGGTCGTCGTACAACTTCATGTTCGGCGGGTTCTTCTCCTCCCGCAGCATGTCCATGCACCGCCGTGCCTGGTCGTCCGAGTCCTGCTTCGAGTCCCCGCCGAACTCGACCAGCAGGAACCCCTTGCCGCCCGGCATCAGCTTCAGGTTGTTGGTCTTGTCCCCCTTCTTCTGCACGTACTCAAACAGCAGGTGGTCGATCCCCTCCAGGGCGGTCGGCTTGAACTTCAGGATTTCCAGCAGGTGTTCGCAGGCGTTGTAGATGTCCGGGTAGCCGAGCACGAGCAGCGATCGTGCGGCCGGGTTCGGCACGAGGTTGAGCGTCGCTTCGAGGTAGGTGACGCAGGTACTCTCGGTCCCAACCAACGCCCTGGCGACGTGGAACCCGTTCTCCGGCAGCAGCTCGTCGAGGTTGTACCCGGACACGCGGCGGCCGAGCTTCGGGAACCCCTTACGGATGTCGTCCGCGTAATGGTCGCGGAGGGCCTTCAGTCGTGCGTAGATGTCGCCGCGGCGGCCGCCGCCGCGGATGATCGCCTCCAATTCTTCCGGCGAGGTCTCTCCGACCCGCATGCGGCAGCCGTCGTAGGTGAGGATTTCCAGCTCGTGAGTGTTGTCCGCGACCCGCAGCCCGCGGCCGTACTTCGCCCCGAGCAGTGAATGAGCCCCGCACGAGTCGTTCCCGAGCATGCCACCGAGGGCGCAGTGGTTGTGCGTGGCCGGGTCCGGGGCGAACATCAGATTCGCTTGTTGGGCGGCGGTGTCGCGGAACATGTCGAGCACGCACCCCGGCTGCACGGTGCCGAGCATCCTCTCCGGGTCAATCCGGAGGACGTGGTGCAGGTACTTGGAGAAGTCCATCACCACCGCCACATTGCAACACTGCCCGGCCAGGCTGGTGCCCCCGCCGCGGGAGAGCACCGGCGCCGCGTACTTGCGGGCGGCGGCGACCGTCGCCACCACATCGTCGATGGACCGCGGCACCACCACCCCGATCGGCACCTGCCGGTAGTTCGACCCGTCGGTGGCGTACAGCGCCCGGCTGCCGGCGTCGAACCGCACCTCGGCGGCGGTGGTCCGCCGCAGTTCGGCCTCCAGCGCGCGGGCGGCGGCGTCTGGGATGGCGGTCCGAGAGTCGTCCCGCTTGAGCCGCTCGAAGCGGGTACGCTCCTTCTCCTCACGAAGGACCGGCAGGCTGAGTGCCATCAAAATCTCCTGGTGCGACAGAACGGATGCAACGCGACCGAGTTAGTGGGTCCGTTGCCGACGGCCGAGCCAGACGCCGAGCGCGACCTCGGCCACCCCGAGGAGCCGGGTGAGGGCGGGCCGCTCGGCGAACGGCTCGACCACTTGCTCCCACGCTTCCGGCCCGCGCTGCCAGAGGTGCAGGTGCCGCCGCGGGTCGATCGCCGTCAGTACCCCATCCCCGATCAGGCACATGGCAAGGACTTCATTCCCGCGGGCGAGCCAGAGTTGTGACGCGTCGGACATCATCTGATCCTTCGGGGAAGGAGGTCACGCGACAGTGTCGGCCACCCACACCTTGAACCGCTCGGCGTCCTTGTGCTTGAACGCCAGCCCCAGTCCGGGCCGCGACGGGTCGGGGTGCAGCGCACCGTTCACCGGGGTCGCGGCCCCGTCGAACAACATCCCCTCGATCCGGGTGTGGTCGTGGAAGTATTCCAGGTGGCGGAAGTCTGCCGTAGTCGCGCAGCACGGGTGCAGGTGGAGGGCCGGGGCGCAGTGGGCGGAGAGGGGCAGGCCGAACGCCTCGCACAGGTCGGCGGCCTTCAGGAACCCGGTGATCCCGCCGCAGCGGGTGGCGTCCGCCTGGAGCACGTCCACCGCACCGGCTTCGAGCATCCGCCGGAAGTAGAGCGGGCGGTAGCCGTACTCGCCGGCGGCAATATCCACCCCTGCCGGGCCGCGGTCTCGAATCAGCTTCAGCCCGTCCAGGTCGTCCGACGACACCGGCTCCTCGAACCAGCACACGCCGAGCGCGGCGAACTCGTCGGCGAGCGCCAGGGCCTGCTTGCGCGAGTACGCCCCGTTCGCGTCCACGAACAGCTCGGTCTGCCCGCCGACCACCTCCCGTGCAGTCTCCACCCGCCGTAGGTCTTGCTCGGGGTGCGCCCCCACCTTCATCTTCACCCTCGGGATGCCGGTCGCGACCCACCCACCGAGTTGCTGCCGCAACTGGTCAGAAGAGTAGCTCGTGAACCCGCCGCTGCCGTACACCGCAGCCGCCCCGCGGGCCGCCCCGAGCAACTTGACCAGCGGTAGCCCGTGCCGTTTGGCCTTCAGGTCCCAGAGGGCCACGTCGACGGCCGAGAGGGCCATTGCCGCCACCCCCTGCCGGCCGAGGTTGCGCACCAACTCCCCCACTGCCACCCACACGCCGGGCACGTCCGCCGGGTCGCGGGAGAGGACTACCGGGGCGAGGTGGTCGTTCACGAACCGGGCGGTGGCCGGGTCGGCGTAGGTGTACCCGATGCCGACCGTGCCGCCGGCGGTCACCTCCACCAGCACGAGGGTGGTGCTGTCCCAAGAGAACGTGCCGTCGGCCTCGGGGGTGTCGGTCGGGACCGTGTACGCGGACACGGCGACTCGGCCGACGAGCGCGGCAGGTGCGGGCATGTGTGCCTCGCGGGTTGGGTCGTGCGGGGCGAGCCGGTGGGGGAACGGCCGGTTCGGCGGGCTGGTCACTTGGCGTTCTTTAGCGCGGCGATCGCCGGCGACTCCTCGAACACCCAGCCGTCGCCCTGGTTCCACGGGCCGCGGGCGTCCTTGCCGAGTTCGCCCTCCCCGGTCGAGTCGTTGAAGTACTTGTTCACCACGTCCTTCGACGGCGGGATCTGGCCGACCGAGAACTTGTCCTTGCCAAGGCTGTCCAGGGCGGCGGAGAACGCCTTCATGTGAGTGATCTCGCGGGTCATCAGGAACTGCAGGGCGTCCTTCGTCCCGCGGTCGTCGCACAGGTTGATCAGCCGCTCGTACACGATCTTCGCCCGGGCCTCGGCCGCGATGTTGCTCCGCAGGTCCACGTCCAGCTCGCCGGTGACCTTCAGGTAGTCGGCCGTCCACGGGTTGCCCTGGCTGTTGAACAGGCTCACCCCCCCGCCCCCGGCGACCGCCGTGAGCGGGTCCGCCTGGGCCATCTTGAAGTCGTCCTTGGTCGGCTTCAGGTGCATCTTGGCGAGCGTACCGATCACCTCCAGGTGGCTGAGTTCCTCCACCCCGATGTCGATGAGCATGTCCTTGCGGGCCGGGTCGTCGGCGTTCAGCCCCTGCACGTAGTACTGCATGGCCGCCGCCAGTTCGCCGTTCGCCCCGCCGAACTGCTCGAGCAGCATGTTGCCGAACCGCGGATCCGGACTGTCCACGCGGACGGTGTACATCAACTTCTTCACGTGGTGAAACATTGGACACGAAGCTCCAGTTGATCGGATGACACGGGAATGCCGCCCGGGGCACGGGGCGGTCAGATCACCTCGCGGATCTGGTTCTTGATGACCGTCTTGATGATGTCCCAGCGGTCCTTCTCGCCGCGGAGCAGGGATTTGGCGAAGTTGATCGCCTGCTCGGTGGTAGCGTGGCCGGGCATGGGCGGCTCGTCCGGGTCGACCACGCACTGCACCAGGGCCGGCCCCGGCAGGCGGAACGCCTCGCCGATCACCCGGTCGGCGTCCTCCGCCCGCTCCAGGGTGAACCCCGGCACCCCGACCGCCTCGGCGTACTTGGCGAAGTCGATCGGGTGCAGGTCGCACCCGAACTCCGGGTTCGCCTCCATCACGATCTGCTCCCACTTGATCTGGCCGAGGGTGTTGTTCTTGATGATGAACACCTTCACCGGCAGCTGGTACTTGGCGATCGTGGCCATCTCCATCATGGTCATGGTGAACCCGCCGTCCCCGCACATGGCCACCACCGGCCGGCCGGGGAAGGCGACCGCCGCCGCCACCGCGTACGGCAGCCCGTTGCCCATGGTGGCCAGCAGCCCGGACGCGGAGAACTTCATCTCCCCCCGCATCATCAGGTACCGGGCCGCCCAGGTGGTGACGGTGCCGCAATCGGAGCTGACGATCGCATCCGCCGGCAGGTGCTTGTTCACCGTGTGCCCGACCACCTGCGGCTTCATCGGGAAGTCCGTGCGGGTGCCCCGCTCGGCGAGCAACTCGCCCCACTTCTGCATCCGTTTCTGGGCGGTCTCGAGGAACGAGCGGTCGTCTTTCTGCTGCACCAGAGGGAGGAGGGCCTGGAGGATGGGACGGGAGTACCCGGCCAGCCCGACGTCGGCCGGGTACCGCAGCCCGATCCGGGCCGGGTCGAGGTCGATCTGCACGCACTTCGCCTGCCCCGGTTCGGGCAGGAACTGCACGTAGGGGAAGCTGGTGCCGACCATTACCAGGGT
Organism: Gemmataceae bacterium; assembly: GCA_947474875.1. Taxonomy (GTDB): domain Bacteria; phylum Planctomycetota; class Planctomycetia; order Gemmatales; family Gemmataceae; genus JALHQU01. The sequence goes on along the minus strand of CANJKY010000046.1, from coordinate 4,071 downwards.
GTCGCACTCCCGCATCGCGTCCTGCGACGGGGAGGTGCCGAGCAGCCCCAGCCCGCCGGTGGTGTACGGGCTGTCGTCCGGAAGGACGGCTTTGCCGAGCAGCGCCTTCGCCACCGGCCCGCCCACCTTCTCGGCCAACTGCTCCACCTCCGCCGCACACCCGAGCGCCCCGCGGCCGACCAGCACCGCCACCTTCTTGCCGGCGTTGATCACCTCGGCCGCCGCCCGGAGCGCGTCGCCGGACGGCAGCGGGGCGGAGTCGGCCACCCCGTCGCCGCTATGCCCCTGAATGTTCCAACTCGACCGCGTGTCGTCCCTGGTGGTGAGCGACTGGATGTCCTTCGGCAGGCACAGGTGGGCGACCCCGCGGCGGGCGAGGGCGGTCTTGATCGCCTCGTCCAGCACGTTCACCACGTGGGCCGGCCCGGTCACCCGCTCGTTGTAAACGGCCACGTCCTGGAACACCTTCACCAGGTCGACGTCCTGCTGGAAGTGGCAGCCGATCAGGTCGTGGAAGGTGTGCCCGGTGATGGCCAGCACCGCCTGCTTGTCCATCTTGGCGTCGTACAGGCCGTTCAGCAGGTGGATGCCGCCCGGCCCGCTGGTGGCCATGCACACGCCCAGCCGGCCGGTGTACTTGGCGTACCCGCACGCGGCGAACGCGGCCGCCTCCTCGTGCCGCACCTGGATGTACCGCAGCTTGTCCTTCCGCACCCGCAGACTCTCGAACAGCCCGTTGATGCCGTCGCCGGGCAGGCTGAAGATCGTGTCCACCCCCCACCCGATGAGGCGGTCGAGGAGGAGGTCCGCCGTCGTGCTCGCCATCGCCTGCTCCTTGTGTGTGCCCCGAACCGGCCGCCGCCCTCACCGGTCGGCTGCCGCCAGATGGTCGAGCATGGCGGGGGCGAAACCCGCCCGCCGGCCCGTTCGGCCAACCGCCGCACATCCCGCTCGAGATCCGTAGGCGCTTCGGCACCGGACGCAATCCGCTTCCTCACGGCTGCGGGAGAGGGGGCGTCGACGCCGGGCGGCAAATCCGCTTCCTGAGTGTCGGAGTGAGGGCGATCCGTCATCACGCCCCGAGTGGCCGGTCACCCTTGACTGCTCGCAACGTTTGCGCCCCACCCCGTCACTTCGGGCGATTTCCTGACGCGCTTTCTCGCCACGCCGACGCCACTCGCTGATCTCGGCTGCTTATCTGTTCGACCGCCGCGAATCCGCGTTCCCACACTTGCGCAGGGGAGGAACACCGGGGAGTCGGACGTTCTCGCGGACAGGGCGAAGCGTTGGTCGGCCATGGACCCCGGTGAGCGGATTCGGAACACCTGCGAAGCTCGGTCCCGGAAGTGCTGGCTGCGATTGCACCACGCCACCCCCTCTCAGCAGAGCCGTCCGAGATGGATCACGACGTACACCCTTCTATCGCAGGCCAACTGGCCTCCGGCTCGGTGCCCTTCGGGATGGTGTGCCTGCTCACCTGCTGGTGGTTCCCGTTCGGCTGTCTTGTCGGGAGTGTGGGCGTGGCGTGTGGGGTCTTCGGGTGGTTCGCTCGCGAGCAACGCATACGGGCCGTAGTGGGCACGCTGCTTGCCGGCGGCGGGATGAGCACGGGACTGCTGCTGGCGGCCGACGACTGGCGACGGATGTTCGGTCTTTGACGCACGGAGGGCTGTCCGTGACCCAGATTTTCCCCCGCTGGTTCGACGCCATCGCTCGCGCGGGAATTGTCGGCGGGGCGCTGGCGGTACCGGGCACCGCCGTCGGCCTGGGCCTCTTCTACCGGTCGGACTACGTGACCTGCGAGCACGAGGCCCGCCGCCAACCGGTGCCGTTCAGCCACGCCCACCACGTCGGGCAACTGGGCGTCGACTGCCGGTACTGCCACCAGTCGGTGGAGGAGGCGGCATTCGCCGGCATGCCCGCCACCGAGACGTGTATGAACTGCCACCAGCAGATCTGGGTGGGGGCGGACACCCTCGCCCCGGTGCGGCAGAGTTGGCAGCAGGGCACCCCGCTCCGCTGGCAGCGGGTGCACAACCTGCCCGGGTACGTCTACTTCGACCACTCGATCCATACGGCCAAGGGGGTGGGCTGCGTGGAGTGCCACGGGCGGGTGGACCGGATGCCGCTCACCTGGCAGGAGAAGCCGCTCACCATGGGCTGGTGCCTGAACTGCCACCGCGACCCGGCCCCGCACCTGCGGCCCCGTGGGGAAGTGTTCAACCTGGCCTGGAGCCCGACCGGGCGGGTCGACCCGGTGACCGGCGAGCCGCCCGGCAGCGGGAAGCTGGGCCACCGGCTGGTTGAGGAGTACCGCATCCGAGATTCGCACACACTCACCAGTTGTTCCACCTGTCACCGCTGACGAGGGTGCGATGCACGACCCCACCGCTCGCCACGCGGCAAGCGATTTTGACCCGGTCTACCCCGACCCGGAAAACCCGGGCGAGGTGGTGGACCGCCGACAGTTCCTGGCGGTGGTCGGGGCATCGGCGGCCTTAGCCGGGGTGGTCGGCTGTTCCCCCCGGCCCGCTCCGCCAGGCGAAATCGTCCCCTACGTCCGCCCCCCGGCCCAAGCCACTCCCGGTGTGCCGCTCACGTTCGCTACCGCCGCCGAGTTGGCGGGCGTCGGCCTCGGGCTGATCGCCACCAGCCGGGACGGTCGGCCGACCAAACTGGAAGGCAACCCCGGCCACCCGGCCAGTCTCGGCGGGTGCGACCTGTTCTCGCAGGCTTCGCTGCTCGGGCTGTACGACCCGGACCGCTCGAAGCAGGTGACCCGCCGCGGCGCGCCGGCCACCTGGGACGACGCGGTGGCAGTGCTGCGGGCGGCCCTGGCCGACCAGCGGCCGGCCGACGGTGCCGGGGTGCGGGTGCTGACCGGGGCGATCGGGTCCCCCACCCTCGCGGCCGTGCTAGAGGAGTTCCTGGGTACGTTCAAGCAAGCCCGGTGGGTGCGACACGAGCCGTGGGCGGCGGACGCGGCCGTCGAAGGGGCACGCCGGGCGTTCGGCGAAGCGGTCCGGCCGGTCTACGACTTCGCGAAGGCCGACGTGGTGGTCTCGCTCGGGGCCGACTTCCTGGCGTGTGAGCCGGGTACCGTCCGCTACCAGCGGGACTTCGCCGACCGCCGTCGGGTGGGTGGGGTGACGGCCGACGGGATGAACCGGCTGTATGCGGTCGAATCGATGCTCACCGTCACCGGGGCGAACGCCGACCACCGGCTGGCGGTGAAACCGTCGCAAGTTGAGGCGTTCGCACGTGCGCTCGCCGCCGAGTTGGGGGTCTCCCGGGCACCGCCCGCGGGCGCGTTACCCGAACCTTTGCGGGCGTGGACCTCCCCGCTCGCCCGCGACCTGCTCGCCCATCGCGGGCGGAGCCTGGTCGTCGTGGGAGCGGGTCAACCGGCCTCGCTGCACGCCCTCGGTCACGTCATCAACCACACCCTCGGCAACATCGGCAGTACGGTGCGGTTCGCCGCCCCGCCCGACTCCCTCCCCGCACCGGACGACCTGCCCCGGCTGGTCCGCGACCTGGACGCCGGTCGGGTAGAGGTGCTCCTCATCCTCGGGGCGAACCCGTCCTACACCGCCCCGGCCAACCTGGAGTTCGCGGCGGCCGTGCGGAAGGTGAAGCGGACCGTTCACCTCGGCCTGCACGCCGACGAGACCGCTGCGGTGTGCGAATGGCACCTGCCCGAGGCACACCCGTTGGAGTGCTGGGGCGACGTCTGCGGACCCGACGGCACGGTCGCCGTCCAACAACCGCTCATCCGACCGCTGTACGGCGGTCGGTCGGCCGCGGAGTTGCTGGCCGCTCTGCTCCCCGGCCGCGACCGCAATGGCCGCGTGTTGGTCCGCGAGCATTGGCGGTCGGTGATGAGCGATGTGAAAGATTTCGACACGCCCTGGGAGCAGGCCGTCCAGACGGGCGTGGTGCCCGGCCCGGCGGCGAAGCCGGTGGGGGTGAAGGTCACCGACGGGTGGGCGAACAGGGCGTCCGCCACCGCCGGAACGGACGGCTCACTGGAACTGGAGTTCCACCCCGACCCGTGCGTGTACGACGGCCGCT
>CANJKY010000045.1 GCA_947474875.1 Gemmataceae bacterium | reverse complement strand
CCTTGCACACCTCTCGCAGGTGCTCGGTCAACTTGGTAGCGAACTCCACGCCGCTTGTGATGGTGTCGTACTCCTTGTTCGCCGCCCGCCCGCGGATGGCCTCCTCCATTTTCTTGGCCACATCCGGGAACACGTAGTTCTTGCTGATCTTGTCCAGCACCCCGTCGATGACGGCGGTTCGCTCGGCGGCGTCAAGAGACTTCGACAGGGCGGAGGGCTGTTGGGCGAATGCGGGTGACAGCAGGACGACCAGCGCGAACGGCGTCAGCAGGCAGCGTGACATCGATGGCACCTCGAATGTTGAGGGGTCAGCCCGGCCGGACCTTCCGGCACAGGCCGTACAGCAGCAGGTCGGCGATCCGACCTGCCTTCGCTTCCACGTCCTTCCGCCGGCCCAGTTCACGGACGCTCAGGGCGTAGGGCAGCAGCGAGTTGGTGGCGAGCAGCAGCGTCTCGGCCGCGGCGAGCGAGTCCGGGCAGGTGAACTCCCCCGCCTCCGCCCCGGCCGCCAGCACGCCGGCGAACACCGCCGCCTCGGCGTCGAAGTAGGTCTTCCGCCGGGCCAGGTACGCCGGCCGCAGCGAGGCGAACAGTTCGTCCAGCCCGTGCCGGTAATCGCGGACGCTGTCGAACCGGAACAGCACCCGTTCCAGCAGCATGGCCCGCACCGCGTCGGCCCGCGGAGTGTCGGCGATGGCGTGCGTCCGCAGGCGGGCGAGCAGCCGATCGACGATGCGGTCGATGGTACAGAGGACCAGTTCCTCTTTCGTGGGGAAGTGGACGTACACCGTCCGTTTGCTCACCCCGGCGGCGCGGGCCACGTCATCGATGGTGGTTTTGGAATACCCGAGCACGCCGATCAACTGCTCGGCGGCGTCGAGGATCGACTCGCGGGTGGGGGACAATTCGTCCCCGGTGTCATTCGCCATGGCGGGTGCATTATTGCACGATTTCGGTTTTTCGTGCAATAAGAAATGGAGGCGATGTTACATGCGATCGCGGAGGTGTGGTATCAGAGCTGCGGGGGCGTCGGGGACGGGCGGTACTCGGTGTAAAACAGACCGCGGACGGATGGCCCCTCGTAGGCGTGCGTGACCGGCAGACCGGATTCCGGGCCGGACAGGTTCCAGCTCAGGGTGACCGCGTCGTTACCGGGGTAGTTCGGGTCGTAGACGGACACGGCCACGTCGCCGGTCTGCTCGTCCAGATCGTACCCGTACCCGAGCACCTGGTGGTTCAGGCCCAACTTCGCCGGGCTGAGCCCGCATTCTTTTACTAGCCCGAGGGCGGCCAGTTCGCCGCGGTCGAGCGCGGCCTTCACCTTCGGCCACTCCACCTCGCACGTCAGCCGGCTCAGTCCGTCCCGCGCCCGCACGCCGGCGATGGTCGTCGACACCATCGGCCGCAACTGCCAGTCCCAGTACTTCACCCAGGCGAACGGCACGCCCCAGCTGGCGAGCAGCCGGCGGCAGAGGTAGCGGAACACCGGGTCGGTGGGCGAGTCCGGTACCGGCGTGACGCGGTGGTAGAACAGATCCATGACGGCGAAGATCATGCCGCCGCACAGCCCGCGACTGGCGTCGGCCACCCCGCACGCCCCGAACGGGGTGTCGAACAGGAAGAACTTGCGGTCCGTCGGGTAGCAGTTTGGGAACGGGAACCCGTGGACGCTCGGGCGGAAGTCGGCCACGCGGACGGAGCGGGTCACTTGAACGCCTCATACTCCTTGCCGAGCAGGCTGGAAGCGACCTTCAGCTTGATGATCTCGTCCGTGCCCTCGTAGATGCGGCACACCCGCACGTCCATCAAGTGCCGGCCGGGGCGGTATAGGGTGCTCCACCCGCGGCCGCCGAACACCTGCACCGCCCGGTCCGCGGCGTCCCACGCGGCGTTGGTGATGAACAGCTTGGCCTTCGCCACCAGCATGTCCGTCTCGGCCGCCAGCGCCTTGTCACCGGGGTTCGTCTTCATCGCCTGCATCGCCTCGCACGCCTTCTGGAGCAGGGCGTCCGAGCTGACGCGGGCCATCTCGATCATGGTGATGTGCTCCTGCACGAGCTGGTGCTTGGCGATCGGCTTGCCGTGCTGGCTGCGGGCTTTGCCGTACTCCAGCACCTCGGCCAGGCAATCCTCAATGACGCCCAGGCACCCGGCCGCCACGCTCAGCCGCCCGCTCACCAGCGTGCCCATCGCGATGCGGAACCCGTCGCCCTCCTCGCCGAGCAGGTTCTCCTTCGGCACCGGCACGTTGTTCATCTCGAACATGGCGGTGTTGCTGCTGTACATGCCCATCTTGGCCGTCAGGTTCTCGGGGGTGAACCCGGGGCTGTTCGTGTCCACCACGAACGCGGTGATGCGGCGGGCCGGGCCGTCCGGCACGTTAGCCGGGTACGCGAACACCACCACCGCGTGGGCGATGCCGCCGTTCGAGATCAGGTACTTCACCCCGTTCAGCTTGTACCCGTCGGCCGTCTTCTCGTAGGTGCTGGTCATCTCCCGCGGGTTGCTGCCGGCGTCCGGCTCGGTCAGCCCGAAGGCGAAAATCTTCTCCCCGCGGCAACCGGCCGGCAGGTACTTCTGCTTGAGCGCCTCGCTGCCCCACGTCTGGATCGGGTACGCGCCGATGCTCAGGTGGCCGGAGTAGAAGGTGCGGACGCCGGTGCCCTCGCGACCGATGCGGGCGAGTGCGCGGAAGTAGCTGACCGCGTCCGCCCCCCGCCCGCCGTACTTCGGATCGACGTTGATCCCGAGCAGGTCGTACTTCTTCGCCAGCGCCGGCACCTGGTCGTTGAACTTGTGCTCGACGTAGCACAACTCCTCGTGCGGGCGGAGTTCCTGGCAGTACGCTTCGGTGTCGGCGGCCAGTTTGGCGGGGTCGAATCCGGCCATCGGAACAGCTCCGGGAGAGACGGGATCAGCTAGGGGAATTGTAGACCGGGCAGCGACGACCTCACCCCCAACTCCCTCTCCGAGCCGGAGAGGGGGAGTTATTTCCCCTGCCGCTTCACCTCTGCCACGATCAGCTCTTCAACCGTCCCGCCCCACGCCGACGGCAGGCCGTAATACACCATCGCCCCGCCGCCCTCATACCCGCCCTCCTTCAGCACGCGGGCCGACGGGATGTACGCCATCACGTCGTTGGCATACCCGCTCACCCAGGTGTCCACACCCTTCAACCGCAGCGAGTAATCGGCCACCACCTCCCCGCCGAGCAGCACCCACGACAGCGACCCGAGCCGCCACGTCTGCACCGGGTACGGCACCGCCGCCGGCAGTGACTTCTCGTTCTCCAGCCGTTTCAGCAGCATTTTGGCGCGAGCGGCGACGTACTTGTTCGCGTCGGCCACTTCCTTCAGCAGTTGCTCGCGGGTGGGGATGGCGTGCAGCGGCAGGTCGATCTCGCGGAACGTCGCCGCACTGGTCGCCTTCACCGCCGCCATCGGCTTGTCCAACACCGCCTGCACCGCGTCGGCGAGTTGCTTGCCATACCCCTGGGCCAGTTCCACCGACCGTCGCGGCAGCGGGTTCTGGTCCGCCCCGCAGCCGGCGACGTACACCGCGGTGGCGCCGGGGTTCGCCTTCTCGATCGCGGCCATCGCGTAGCCGGGGTAGTCGCCGTTCCACTTCTGGTAGCTAAGGGTAGTCGCGTGGCAGGCGTACCCGAACAGCACGCCCCGCAGCTTGCCGTCCGACCCCCGCGCCGCCAGCACCGGCACGTCGTGGTCCACCGGGCCTTTCAGCTTGCCCTGCCGCTTGAGGTCCGGAACGTCGGCCTCCTTGTTCTCGCGGCGGTTGACGGCGAACTCGCACTTCCCCACCCCGCGGGAGAGCGTCACCGGTTCAACGTTCGCCACCGCGTCGTCCACCGCCTTCGCCACCAGCTTCGGCAAGTGCTCCGTATACTCCGCGACGAGTTTGGTGTTCCCTTCGTCGAGGAAGTACATGCTGCGGAGGGTGGACCCGACCACCGGCCCGCAGTGGGTGTGCGAGCAGCACAGGGCGATCGACTCCCGCGGCAGCTTGTGCTTCTTCCGGATCGCGTCGCAGATGGCCTTTGACAATTCACGGTCGATGCCGACCAGGTCGAGTGAGACGAGCACCAGCGTCGGGCCGTCGGCCGGCTTCAGCACCGCCGCCTTGGCGAACAAATCGGTGTCCTTGCCTTCGGCCGGCGCGGTGCGGGCGGCGTACCCGGACATCCACATCGGCTTGTCCGGGGTGATGACGACGGCCGCGAACCCGGCCTGCCACATCGACTCCGCCGCCGGGGCCACGGCGGTGATTGCGAGCAGCGCAAAGGTGATGGTGTGCTTCATGCCGAGATGGTACCCGAAGCGGTTCCGCCACGGAACGGATCGTCTACAATACCTCTCCCCAGGTAGACGGACGTTCCCATGCCCCGCCGCGGCACGGACCAGCCGACCCTCCCCGGTCTGACCGACACCGACCTGTTCGCCGGGTTCGGGCCGAGCCTGTTCCGCGCCGCCACCGACGCCCCGAGCGGGTCCGCCGTCCGCACCCGCGGGGCGGCTAGGCTGCGGGATGCGGTGCGGGTGCAAGCCCCGCGCACCCCCGGCGTGTACGGCATGCTCGGCCCGAAGGGGCATGTGGTGTACGTCGGCAAGGCGAAGAACCTGCGGGCCAGATTGCTCAGCTACTTCCGCGAGAGCAGCGACCCGAAGGCCGGGAAGATCATCCGCCACACGCACACCCTGGTGTGGGAGCACGTGCCGGACGAGTTCGCCGCCCTGCTGCGGGAACTCGAACTCATCCGCCGGTTCCGCCCGCGGTTCAACGTACTCGGCCAGCCGGGGCGGCAGCGGTACGTGTACCTGTGCCTTGGCCGCGGCCCGGCCGCCTACGCCTACGTCAGCCGGGAGCGGAGCGGCAAGGAGGTGGCCGTGTACGGCCCGTTCGTCGGCCGCGAGCGGAGCCAGGAGGCCGTCCGCCGGTTCAACTACGAGTTCCACCTGCGGGACTGCCCGAACACCATCCCCATGCTGTTCTCGGACCAGTCCGAGCTGTTCGACACCGACCGCTCGGCGAAGTGCATGCGGTACGAGCTGGGCACATGCCTGGGGCCGTGCGGCGGGTTCTGCACCAGTACCAATTATTCAGCAAATGTGCAGGCGGCGAAGGCGTTCCTGGACGGTCGCGACTACTCGGCCATCGACCGGCTGACCGGACAGATGACGGCGGCGGCGGTGGAGCAGCGGTACGAGCAGGCGGCGGCGCTGCGGGACCGGCTGACCGCGTTGACGTGGCTCCGCGACAAGCTGACGTTCCTGCGGACGGCCCGGGCGAACAACTCGTTCGTCTACCCGCTGGTCGGGGCGGACAACCTGAGGCGGTGGTACCTGATCCACGGCGGGGTGGTGCAAGGGGTGGTGCGGGAACCGGAGTGCTCCGCCTCGACGGAGGCGGCGCGGGCCGCCCTGGAAACGGTGTTCGCGCAGCGGTTCACCCCGCAGACCGCCCTGGAGCGGTGCGTGGACAGTGTGCTCATCGTCACCGGCTGGTTCCGCAAGCGGGAGGCGGAGAAGGCCCTGCTCATGACCCGCAAACAGGCGGAGGCGAGGTGTGCGATATCCGCACCAGGGCGTTGCCCTGGGCTGAATTCTCCCAGTCCTTTGGACTGACGAGTCGACCGCTACTTCCCACCCCGAAGGGGTGAGAGTCCTTAGCCCAGGGCAACGCCCTGGGTCTGAGAGAGCACCCATCCATGACTCCCCTCCTGCTCGCCCTCGCGCTGGCCGCCCCGCCGCAGCCGTTCGTCATCACGGTGGTGGACGAGCAGACCGGCCGCGGAGTGCCGCTGGTCGAACTGACCACCACCAACCACCTGCGGCACGTCACCGACAGTGCGGGGGTGATCGCGTTCGACGAGCCGGGGCTGATGAACGCCGAGGTGCATTTCACCGTCACCGCCCACGGGTACGAGTACCCGAAAGACGGATTCGGCATCCGCGGGGTGCGGCTGACCACCAAACCGGGCGGTTCGGCGACGGTGAAGGTGAAGCGGGTGAACATCGCCGAGCGACTGTACCGCGTCACCGGCGACGGCATCTACGCCGAGTGCGAACGGGCCGGGGTGAAACTGCCGTTCGACCCGACCCCGAAGGGCGGGCGGATCGTCGGATGCGACAGCGTGGCGGTGGCCGAGTACCAGAAGAAACTGTTCTGGATCTGGGGCGACACCAGCCGGGCGTCGTACCCGCTCGGGAATTTCCACACCACCGCCGCCACCAGCCCGCTGGATGTGGACCCGAACCGCGGCATCACGTTCACCTACCTCGACGACGGCAAGGGGTTCGTGAAGGGCGTGGCCCCGATGCCGGGCAAGGGGCCGACGTGGGTGGAGGCGCTGTTCGTGCTGCCGGGCGAGGGCGGCCGCGAGCGGCTGTGGGCCGAGTTCGTCAAGGTGGAGGGGCTGAAGGCCTACGCCCGCGGGCTAGCGGTGTTCGACGACGACAAGCAGGAGTTCGTGAAGCAGCTCGACCTGCCGCACGACGGGCCTGCCCTGCCGATCGGCCACGCCGTCCGGCACGGCGGCCACCTGTACTTCGGCAACCCCTTCCCGCACGTCCGCATCCCGGCCCCCGAGGCGGCTCTGCTCGATCCGACGAAGTACGAGGCGTACACCTGCGTGAAGTCGGGCAGCACCCTGGCGAAGCCGGACATCGACCGCGACGCCGACGGCAAGCCGCGGTACCAGTGGCGGACGAACACCCCGCCCGTCAGCCCGGAGAAGCAAGCCGAGTGGATCAAGAAGGGGCTGCTGAAGGCCGGCGACGGGCCGATCCCGTTGAAAGACCGGGCGACGGGACAGCCGATCACCATGCACCGCGGGTCGGTGAACTGGAACGCCTACCGCAAGAAGTGGGTGATGATCGCCAACCAGATCGGCGGGAAGCCGTCGAACCTGGGCGAGGTGTGGTACGCCGAGGCGGACGAGCCGGTCGGCCCGTGGGCGGAGGCGGCAAAGATCGTCACCCACGACCGCATGGACTTCTACAACCCGAAGCACCACCCCGTGTTCGACCGCGACGGCGGGAAGACGATCTACTTCGAGGGGACGTACACGAACACGTTCAGCGGCAACCCGGACCGCACCCCGCGGTACGAGTACAACCAGGTGATGTACCGGCTGGACCTGAGCGACGAGCGGCTGCGGGGGAAGTGATCTTTTTTGGACCGCGGGCCTCTGGCCCGCTCTCCCGAGTGCGGGCCAGAGGCCCGCGGTCCAAGAGGCGAACCATCCAGCCAATCCGCCTGTCTGAGTTGACAGCCCGCCGAACGCGGGTAAAACTGCTTCGACCCCCGGAGACGTTCCGTGACCCCGCGATTCGCCCCGATTACCGTCGTCGTAATTACCACGGACTGACTCCGGGGCGGCGACACCGTACACCATCCCCCGGAGAAAGCTTCCGGGGGATTTTTTTTTGCACCCGCAGGCGGCCGCGGCCATGACCCATGTGTTCGTCTACGACACCACCCTCCGCGACGGCAGCCAGGGCGAGGGGGTGAACTTCTCCCTGCAGGACAAGCTGCTGCTCACGCGGCGGCTGGACGACCTGGGCGTGGATTTCATTGAGGGCGGGTACCCGCTGTCGAACCCGAAGGACGCCGAGTACTTCCAGGCGGTGCGAGACATCCCGCTGCGGCACGCCAAGGTGTGCGCGTTCGGCATGACCCGGCGGAAGAACTCCGACCCGGCCACCGACACCTGCCTGACGGCACTGCTGGACGCGAAGACGCCGGTGGTGACGATCGTGGGCAAGACGTGGGACTTCCACGTGACGAACGTGGTCGGTACCACGCTGGACGAGAACCTGCGGATGATCGCGGACAGTGTGGCCCACTGCAAGGCGGCCGGGCGGGAGGTGATGTACGACGCCGAACACTTCTTCGACGGCTACCGGGCGAACCCCGAGTATGCGGTGAAGACGTTGAAGGCAGCGGAGAGCGCCGGGGCCTCGTGCGTCATCCTGTGCGACACGAACGGCGGTACGATGCCCGAGCGGGTCGCCGAACTGGTGACGGAGGTGCGGAAGCACGTTCGCTGCGACGTGGGCATCCACTGCCACAACGACTGCGACCTGGCGGTGGCGAACACGCTGGCGGCGGTGCGGGCCGGGGCGACGCAGGTGCAGGGCACCATGAACGGCATCGGCGAGCGGTGCGGGAACGTGGACCTGGTGAGCGTGGTCGCCAACCTGGCGCTCAAGTACCGGTTCGAGGTGCTGCGGCCGGACAGCCTGGTGCGGTTGACCGAGGCCAGCCGGTACGTGTACGAGCTGGCGAACATGAACTTCCGCCCCGGCCAGCCGTTCGTCGGGCAGAGCGCGTTCGCCCATAAGGGTGGGATGCACACCCACGCCGTCGCCAAAGACCCTGCCACCTACGAGCACATCAACCCGGAGGTGGTGGGGAACGAGCGACGGATTCTTGTCAGCGAACTGAGCGGGCAGAGCACCATCGTCACCAAGACGGCCAAGCACGCCCTGGCCAACGACAAGGCGGTGATGGCCAAGATCCTCACCGCGGTGCAGGACCTGGAGTACGCCGGGTACGAGTTCGAGGCGGCCGAGGCGTCGTTCGACCTGCTGGTGCGGAAAGCGACCGACCAGTACCGGCCGTGGTTCGACCGCCTCAGCTACCGGGTGAAGACGGAGCACTTCGGCCAGGAGCTGATGACCGAGGCGACGGTGAAGGTGAGCGTCGGCGGGAAGGTGGAGCACACGGTGAGCGAGGGCGACGGGCCGGTGAACGCGCTGGACGGGGCGCTGCGGAAGGCGCTGCTGCCGCACTTCCCGCGGCTGGAGGAGATGCAGTTGGTGGACTACAAGGTGCGGGTGGTGAACGGGCGGGACGGCACCGCCGGCCGGGTGCGGGTGGTGATCGAGAGCCGCGAGGGGAGCGACGTGTGGGGCACGGTGGGGGTGAGCGAGAACATCATCGAGGCGAGCTGGCTCGCCCTGACCGACTCGTTCGAGTACAAGCTGTTCAAGGACGCCGAGTAACCAACAACGTTTGAACCGCCAGGACGCCAGGACGCCAAGAAAGAAAGACTTTTGAGATCTAAGAAATCAACATCTTCTTTCTGCTTGGCGACCTGGCGTCCTGGCGGTTCAAACTTCAGGATTCATCACATGGAACTGCCGAAGGCCTACGAGCCGAAGGACGCCCAGCAGAAGTGGCTCACCTTCTGGGAGCAGACGGGGTACTTCCACGCCGAGCCGGATCGCCCCGGCGAGCCGTACACCATCGTCATTCCCCCGCCGAACGTGACCGGCGCGCTGCACATGGGGCACGCGCTCAACAACACCCTGCAAGACGTGCTCATCCGCTGGCGACGGATGCAGGGCCGCAACACCCTGTGGATGCCCGGTACCGACCACGCCGGCATCGCCACCCAGGCGGTTGTGGACCGGCTGGTGATGCAGACGGAGAAGAAAACCCGCCACGACCTCGGCCGCGAGGCGATGGTGGCGAAAATCTGGGAGTGGAAGGACAAGTACGAGAAGCGGATCCTCGGCCAACTCCGCGAACTCGGGTCGAGCTGCGACTGGGCCCGCACGCGGTTCACCCTGGACGAGCAGTGCGCCCGCGCCGTGCGGGAGACCTTCTTCCGCATGTTCCGCGACGGGTACATCTACCGCGGCAAGCGGCTGGTGAACTGGGACACGCAACTGCAGACCAGCGTGGCCGACGACGAGACGTACACCGAGACCACGAAGGGCGGGTTCTGGACGTTCCAATACGAGGTGATCGACGCCCCAGGCACGTTCATCCGGTTCAGCACCACCCGCCCGGAAACGATGCTGGGCGATACCGCGCTCTGTGTGCATCCCGACGATGAACGGTATGCGATGTATGTGGGGCAACGTGTGCATCAGCCGCACACCGGCCGCGAAATCCCCATTATCGCCGACGGCATCCTCGCCGACCCGGAACTCGGCACCGGCTGCGTGAAGGTGACGCCGGCCCACGACCCGAACGACTACGCCTGCTGGCAGCGGCACCCGGAGATCGGCATCATCAACATGATGAACCCGGACGGCACCATCGCCGCCGGGTTCGGCGAGTACAGCGGGCTGGACCGCGTGAAGGCCCGCGAGGCGGTGGCCAAGAAGATGGAGGAGCTCGGCCTGTTCGTGGACAAGGCCGAGCGGGACATCCCCCTGCCCTACTCCGACCGCAGCAAGACGCCGATCGAGCCGTTCCTGAGCGACCAGTGGTTCGTGAAGATGGGCGGCATGGATGTGGCGAGCGGGGGGCGTCAGCCCCCTATTTTTGACCACCAACAGGGGGCTGACGCTCCCCGCTCGCCCGGATTGGCCCAGATGACGATGGACGCCGTGACCTCGGGGAAGGTGAAGTTCTTCCCCGAGCGGTACGCCAAGACCTACCTCGACTGGCTGGGCGAGAAGCGGGACTGGTGCATCAGCCGCCAACTGTGGTGGGGCCACCGCATCCCAGTGTGGAAGTTGATTACAGATGTGACAGCGGGATCACCTCCCAGAGAGGCCACTTCAACGCGACCATTCACCATCGGCGGTGTAGGGCCGAGGTTCATGGATCCTGAGATCGATGCCAATGTGACGACGCGCAATTACATCGACCCAAACACCGGAAAAATTACTCTGCTGGTGTGCGTGAAACCTGGCTG
>CANJKY010000044.1 GCA_947474875.1 Gemmataceae bacterium | reverse complement strand
GTTTGCCGCGACACGGAGGGGAACGTTCCCCTCCGTGTCGCGGCAAAACGTGGTACCCGGCTCACCGCCTCACTTGTCCTTTTTGTCTTCCTTCTTCTCCTCTTTCTTCTCGTCCTTCTTCTCCTCCGGCTTGTCGTCCTTCTTCAGCGCCGCCTTCGCCTTCTGCAGCTTCTGCGTCACCTTCTTCCGCCGTTCCACGTCCCGCTTCGACACGTCGTCGAACTTGAGCGCCTTCGTCCACGTCTCGATCGCCCCCTTCGCGTCGCCCAGGGCCATCTGGGTGTCGGCCAGGTGGTCCCAGATCTCGATGTGCTGGGCCTCCTCCTCGTCCAGGCTGGCCTCCACCAGCAGCTTCTTCGCCTCCTCGTACTTCTTGTTCTTGAACAGCACCCAGCCCAGGCTGTCCAGGTACGCGGCCGTCCGCTTCTTGGCCGTCTCCTCGTCGATCTTCTTCTCCGCCAGCAGCTTCTTCCGCTGCTTCTCGTCCAGCTCCAGCGCCTTCCGAATCAGCTTCTCCGACTCGGCCAGGTTCATGTCGTTATCGCACCAGATGAACCCCAGGTCGTTCGGGTACGTCGGGTTGTCCGGGTCGTCCTTCATCAGCTCCTTCAGCACGTCCGCCGCCTTGTCCACCTTCTTGTTGTCCACCAGCACGCCGGTGATCATGTACCGGGTGTTCTTCTTGAACCGCGCCTTCTGCTCGTCCGTCAGCCCCTCGGCGTCGTCGATCGACTTGACCACCTGCTCGTAGCTGTCGATGGCCTCGTCGTACTTGCCCGCCTCGCGGTACACGTACCCCCGCAACTGCTGCGCGTACCACCCGTCCCGGTACACCTGGCCGAGCAGGTTGAGCGCCTTGTCCGTCTCCCCCTTGCGGGCCAGCGCCTGGATCATCCGCTCGACGGCGAACACCTGCACCGCCCGCAGCTCCTTGCCCTCCGGCTGGGCCTCCATCAGCCGCCCGGCCCGCTCGATCACCCCGTCGAAGTCCTTCTGGTCCCACGCCAGCTCGATCAGCGACTCGAGCGCCATGGCCAGCTTCGGCTCGCTCTCCAGCTTGGCCGCGTTCTCCTCGCAGAACGTGTAAAACGCCTTCGCCGCCTTGTAGTCTTTGGTGGTGTGCGCCAGCTTGCCGAGCACCAGGGCGGCGTTGAACTTGAACGGCTTCTCCTTCGCCGGGGCGTCGGCGTGCGCCTTGGCGGCCACCGCCACCAGCCGCTTGGCCGCGTCCTTGTCCTTGACCAGGTCCTTCAGCTTCTCCTCCATGGCGTCGTTCGTGGTCAGCTCGTTCAGCTTGAGCGCCTGCTCCTTCACCTGGTCGTCGGTCAGTTTGGCCGGCACCGGGGCGGCTTGGACCTTACCGGTCAGCCCGACCGCCAGGGCCGCGGCGAGGCATACGACGTGCAGCGTTCGCATGACACCATCCTGAGTAAGAGGCACCGGCAAAACCGGCTCATCCCGTCTATCTTATCCTGCCCGGATTTCCCGCGTCTACGCGGATCAAGGCGAACCCGGCCCGCCAGGGCCGCGGGTGGCGATGAAGAGACCTCACCCCCCGGCCCCTTCTCCGAGCCGGAGAGGGGGTGTTCAAAAGAGATTGGTGCCGGGGTGAGTGGTGGCACACCGCCGGTTGTCGGGTGGCACAGAAGCGTTTGAACTTTGAACACCCCCTCTCCGGCTCGGAGAGGGGGCCGGGGGGTGAGGTCTTCCAGAATGAGTACTCCCGACCCCCGCCACCTCCGCCCCGCCCCGATCCACCGGCTGACCGCCCCGGTGCGGCGGTTCCTGCACATCGAGGCGGCGAGTGGGGCGGTGCTGCTGGCGTGCGCGGTGGTGGCGCTGGTGGTCGCCAACTCCCCGCTCGGGCACGGGTTCCACCAGTTCTGGCAGACGCCCCTCGGCGTCACCCTGAACGGGTGGGAACTGGTCAAGCCGCTGGAGTGGTGGGTGAACGACGGGCTGATGACCGTCTTCTTCTTCGTCGTCGGGTTGGAGATCAAGCGGGAGCTGGCGGTGGGCGAACTGAACTCGCCGCGGAAGGCGGCGCTGCCGGTGGTGGCGGCGGTCGGCGGGATGGTGGTGCCGGCCGGGGTGTACCTGCTGTTCGGGCACGCCGGGGCGGCCACCCGCGGATGGGGCATCCCGATGGCCACGGACATCGCGTTCGTGGTCGGGGTGATGGCGGCGTTCGGCAACCGGGTGCCGTTCGGGCTGAAGATCTTCCTGCTGTCGCTCGCCATCGCCGACGACATGGGGGCGGTGCTGGTCATCGCCCTGGCGTACACCGAGCAGTTGAACCTGACCATGCTCGCGCTGGCCGGCGGCGGGTTCGTCCTGACGGTGGCGCTCAACCTGCTCGGGGCGCGGCCGGTGCCCATCTACGCCCTGGTCGGGGCGGCGACCTGGCTGGCCACGTACAAGTCCGGCATCCACCCGACCGTCGCCGGGGTGGTGCTCGGGCTGCTGACGCCGTACCGGGCGTGGATCGAGCTGCCCACCCTGCGGGACGCCCTGCAGACCCTGCTCGGGCGGGCGGAGGATGGGTCGGCCGAACCCCGCGACCTGCGGCGGATGGAGTTCGCCGCCCGCGAGGCGGTGCCCCCGCTGCAGCGGCTGGAGCACCTGCTGCACCCGTGGGTCGGGTTCGTCATCATGCCGGTGTTCGCCCTGGCCAACGCCGGGGTGGTGGTGGACCCGGCGGTGGTGACGGACCGGGTGTCGCTGGCGGTGGCCGCCGGCCTGCTGGTGGGCAAGCCGGTGGGCATCGTGCTGTTCGCCTGGCTGGCGGTGCGGCTGAAGCTGGCGGTGCTGCCGACCGGGGTGACGTGGCGGCTGATGCTGGCCGCCGGGCTGCTCGGCGGCATCGGGTTCACCATGAGCCTGTTCGTCGGCGGGCTGGCGTTCCCGGACCACGCCGAACTGCTGGCGGCGGCCAAGACCGGCATCCTGCTCGGCTCCGGCCTGGCGGCGGCACTCGGGGCGGCGGTGCTGGCGGTGAGCGCGAGGAAGCGGGAGGGGGAATAGCAGGCAACGCCGCGAGCGGCGTCGAGGTTCACGCCGCTCGCGGCGTTGCGGTGGCTCACCACCGCGAGTACGCTGGGGCGTACCTCGACCCCAGGAGGCCAGTGGATGGAAGTGTTTGATCCGATCCGCGGGCTTGGCGAGATTCCGGCTTCGCACTCCGGGCGGGTGCGGTTCCTGCCCACCGCGGATCGCACAGTGTTCAGTACCATCCAATTCGGCGTGCTGTTCGTGATGGCGTGGTGGAGTGGGCACGCCCGGCGTGGGTTCGCCGAGCTCATGCGGGTGTTGGCCGCACTCGATCCAGGCGGGCGTTTGGAAGTGGTCGTGGTGGATACGGACGGTTGCCCGGACCTGTACGAGTGCCCGGAGTTCGCCGGTCAACTACACGGCTGGGGAGAAGTTGCGTGGGTGCGAGGCGGGCGAGTGGTCAACACGTCCGGCGTGGGGTATCGCCCGGAGTGCTTCGAGCCGTTCACCCGGGAACTGCTGACGAGCGGCAATCCCGGCTGAGGGCGAATGGCCCTCCGGGCCTCATGCCCGTCACTGCAACAACCCGCGGTTCCGCAGGTAGCCGAGCACCAGCTTCTCGAACGGCACCTGGTTGCTGGTGAACAGGTAGCTCATCCCCCGCTTGGTGCAGAACTGGTTGACGCTGCCGCGGAAGGCGTTCAGCGTCCGCTCGTACCGCTCCAGCAGCGGCGCGGAGATCGTCACCTCCGCCTCGTCCCCGTCCTCGATGTCGGTGAACTTCAGGTCGCCGGTGAACGGCGGGCGGACTTCTTCTTCGCTCAGGATGTGGATGGCGTACACGTCCAGGCTGCGGGCGGCGAGGAACCGCAGCCCGTCCTCGAACCCGTCCTTGTCCATGAAGTCGGACAGGATGACCGCCACCCCGCGGCCGGTCGCCCGCAGGCTGAAGTTCCGCAGCGACCGGTTCAACTCGCCCCCGCCGGCCGGCCGGATGGCGTCGATCGCCTTGAGCAGCCGGGGCAGGCTCGGTCGCCCGCGGAACACCGGGCTGCGGCCGCCGCGGTCCCCGCCGATCGTCTCCACCGTCACCCGGTCCAGGTTGATCAGGCCGACGAACCCGAGCGCCGCCGCCACCTGCTGGGCGTACCGCAGCTTGGTCGGGGTGCCGTACTCCATCGACCCGGAGTTGTCGATCAGCAGGTGGACGCTCAGGTCCTCCTCCTCCAGGAACATGCGGAGGAACAGCTTGTCCAAGCGGCCGAGCAGGTTCCAGTCGAGGAACCGCAGGTCGTCGCCGACGGAGTACGGGCGGAAGTCGGCGAACTCGGACCCGCGACCCTTCCGCTTGCTCAGGCGGTCGCCCTTCATCCGCCCAGCGCGGACCCGCTTGGACACGAGTTCGAGCGACTCCAGCCGGCGGAGGAAGTCCGGGGCGAGGAGCGGGGCGCTCTCGGAACCGGGCGGGGCGGTGGGGGTGGCGTCGGGCATGGGGGCAGTATATCGCGGCAGGCGTCACAGCTTCAGGAACAGCCGGTTGCGGTCCAGGTACCGAAGCACCACGGTGATGAGCAGCAGGTACACGGTGAACGCCACCGCCACCCACCACAGCGGGGAATCCTTCGGCACGAACGGCTTCACCGTCTCGCCGGCCAGGTCGTGGATGATGTACCCGGCGAGCGCGTGCCGGCCGAACAGGTCGAGGTAGCCCCGCCGGAGGTTGCCCCGGTCGCACGCCAGACGGAACACGGCGAACGCCGCCACCGCCACCCCGCCGGCGAACAGCGGGTACGTCACGCTCCCGGCCCGCTGGCTCATCGTCCAGTAGTTCACGATGAACACCTTCGGCGGCCCGCCGAACGGGAACCCGTCGTGGATGTCTTCCCAGCTGGCGAGCCGGGTGATGTCGTTCGGCGGAGTGAACTTGCTCAGCAGCGACAGCCCGTATCCGGCGAAGGCGATCCCCAGTCCGGCGAAGAACAGCTCGCCCGTGCCGCGGGGGCGGTCCCGCATCACCCAGTCGTGGGCGAGGGTGCCGAGGACGAGCGGGATGGCCCACGTCAGGAACCCGAGCGGCCCGCCGTCGATGCCCACCGGCGGGGTCAGGTTCCACGGGTAGTACCCGAGGTGCGACAGCCACACGTGCAGCCCGCCGGACGCCGCCGCCCACACCGCCCGCACCCACCCCGCCGCGGCGATCACCGGCAGGCACCACAGCGAGGTGACGCCGATGTGCGTGAGCGTCTCGAACGGGTGCCGCTTGACCGCGGCCAGCAGGAACTCGCCGAGCGGCCTTGCCGTCAGGTCGGTGAACGTGTCGGCCTTGCCGGTGAGGTGGTACAGCAGCACCCCGAGCAGGATCAGCCCGCCGCACCGCCCGAGGAAGTGCCGGTACGCCCGGCGGCCGTCCGCCTCCCGGCGTCGCAGGAACGACAGCCGCATGCCGAACCCGACGGCGAACACGAACGCCGGCATCACCGTGTCGGCGAAGCTGCAGTACGTGTGGTGGTGCTTCAGACCGGCCGGCACGGTCGCCAGCCCGCCGACGAAATTGACGGCGAACATGGCCAGCGCGGTGGCCCCGCGGAACTGGTCGAGCGAGGCGAGGCGGGGCGGGGGCATAAGGGGAAGCCGACGGACGGCCGTCCGTCGGCGTTCAGGATTAGGGTTACTTCTTTGCCGGGGTCACCACCACCAGCCCGGCGTCGATGTACTGCCCGCCGCCGGCGTTCTTGGCGTACACCGCCAGCGTGTTCGTGCCCACCTTCAGCGTCTTGGCCGCCGCCGCCGAGATCGGCACCTCGACGTACTCGGTGGTGTACCCCGGCAGCTTCGCTGCCGAAATGCCGTTGATGAACACCTCGCCATCCTCGTCGCAGTGGACCCGCAGGAACACCTCACCCGCCGGCACCTCCTTCAGCTCGAACGCCCGGCGAATCCAGATCTCCTTGCCCGTCCACTCGGTGCCGATGCGGGCGCCGGGCGTGCCCTTGCTGCCGAACCCGCCGTTACCGCGGTTCCAAAAGGCCGTTTCGAACCCGAGGGAGTGCCAGCCGTCGGCCGGCTTGTCGAACCGGTACTGCCACTCCTGGGCGGTCGTCTCACTGGTCGGCACCAGGTCGGTCACGGTCGGCGGCGGGGTGAACAGCGTGTCGTGCCACTTCTTCATGTCGGCCGGGTCGAACTTGAGTACCTCGCGGTCGTAGGTCATCAGGCCGTTGACTTCGATCTCCACGTCCGTCGTTTGGGTGTACACCGCCGCCGCCAGCCCCTTGCCGATGAGCGGGTGCATCCGCTTCATCAGCGCGTGGTAGTTGGTCCGCAGTTCGTCGGTGGTCTTGTAGGTGCGGTAGCCCCAGTTGCCGGTGTCCTTCCACAGGTGGTCTTTCACCGGCAGGCCCAGCCCGCCGAACTCGCCGAGCACGCTGACGCGGTCTTTCATCACCGGGAACATGCCCGGGCCGGGGTAGATGTGCGCGTCCTTCATGTCCCCGTACCCGCGGTCCTCCCACCCGCTCGGCCCGTTCACCGGCCGCGTCGGGTCGTACTCCTTCACCCACTTCAGGGTGGCGTTCACGTCGTGCTGACCCCACCCCTCGTTGAACGGCACCCAGCAGTAGATGCACCCGAACCCGCGGAGGTGGTCGATCATCGCCTTCAGCTCCGCCCGCCACTGCTTCTTCTCGTCGGCGGTGAACTGGTCGTCGGCGTCGGTCTTCTGGCCGGGCTGGATGAACTGCTTCTTGGTGCGGTTGATGGCGCTCGGCATGTCCTGCCACACCAGCAGGCCGAGCTTGTCGCAGTGGTAGTAGTACCGGCTCGGCTCCACCTTGATGTGCTTCCGCAGCATGTTGAACCCAACCTTCTTCAGCACCTCCAGGTCGTACTTCATCGCCTCGTCCGACGGCGGGGTGAGCAGGCCGTCCGGCCACCACCCCTGGTCGAGCGGCCCGACCTGGAACAGCGGCTTGCCGTTGAGCAGGAGCCGCATGACGCCGGCCTCGTCCTTGCCCACGCCGACGGTGCGGATGGCGAAGTAGGTGTCAACCTTGTCAACCCATTCGTTGCCGCGCTTCAGTTGGACGCTGACGTCGTAAAGATTGGGTGCGTCTGGGGTCCACAGTTCCGGCGACTTGATTTCGAAGACTCGCGGCTTGCTCGCCGGCTCGATCGCAGCGGTTGAGAGCAACCACTTGCCTCCCCGACTGACGGCCAGGGTATATGTGTCGGTCGGCTTACCACCTACGAGTCGTGCCGTCACTTTGCCCGAAAGCTCTACGTCGAACTCAACCCGCTGAATGCCGTCCTCGACGACCGGCTCCATCCACACCGTCTGCCAGATGCCCGTCACCGGCGTGTACCAGATGCCGTGCGGGTTGCGGATCTGCTTGCCCAGCGGCTGGCTGCCCGTGTCGGTCGGGTCCCACACCCGTACCACCAGCTCGCCCCTGCCGTCCTTCAGCGCGTCGGTCACGTCGAACGTGAACGGATCGTGCATTCCCCGGTGAGTGCCGAGTTCCTTGCCGTTCACCCACACCGTGGTTTCCCAGTCCACCGCCTCGAAGTGCAGCAGCACCCGCTGCCCCTTCCACTTGCTCGCGTCCACGTCCCGCCGGTACCACAGCTCGTCATTCTCCGTCGGGTGCTTGCCCACCCCGCTGAGCGCGCTCTCGGCGCAGAACGGCACCAGGATTTTGCCGTCCCATTTCGTCGGCTTCGGGTCGCCCTTCTTGGTGATGGCGTAGTCCCACAGGCCGTTCAGGTTGGCCCACTCCTTCCGCACCAGTTGCGGGCGGGGGTACTCGGCCCACGGCGTCTTGTCCGCGGTGATCTGCTTGCCCCACTTCGTCATGAGCGGGGCCGCCGCCGGCTTCCAGTCGGCGGCGAACGCCGACCCGCCGACGGCGAGAGCGAGCAGGAGGAGAGCGCGTGGCATATTCAGGCTCCGATAGGAGGGCCGCAGATGGGCGCAGATGAAGACAGGATTTGGAGAAATTCTTCCTTCTGATCCTGCCCGCATCTGCGTTCATCTGCGGCCTGATTTGATTCAGCCGTACCGCTTCTTGATGTTCGGGATGAGGTACTCGCCAAACGCACTTGCCAGGTCGTACCTCGGGGCCAGCTCCCAGTCGGCCCGCGCCGCGGAGTCGTCCACGTCCGCCGGCCAACTGTCGACGATGGCCGCCCGCTTGGCGTCCAGCTTGTACGAGATGTCCGCCGCCGGGAACGCCCGCCGCACGATCGCCTCCACCTCCCCGGCACTCGGGGCGAACGCGCCGATGTTGTACACCACCCGGCTCAGCCGCTTCTTGTCCGCCGTGGTCAGTTTGATGATCGCGTCCACCGCGTCCGGCATGGCCATGAACGGGATGCGGGCGTCGGGCCGCACGAAGCACGAGTACGGCTTGCCCTCGGCCGCCGCGTGGATCATCTCCGGCACGTAGTCGGACGTGCCCCCGCTCGGCACCGTGTCGGCGGAGATGAGGCCGGGGAAGCGGATGCAGCGGAAGTCGATTTTGCCCGCCTTCGGCTCGGCGGAGAGCTGGCGGAAGTGCCGGTCGTAGTACCGCCCCAGGTGTTCGCAGTACAGCTTGTTCGCCCCGTACATGGTGGTGGGGAAGTTGAACTCGTCCTCCTGCACCCGCCCGGCCCGGGTCTTGGTGGCGGCGTCCGGCAGGCCGTAGGCGGCGATGCTGCTCGGGTAGAAGAACACCACCGGCCGGCCGTGGCTCTCGCCCTCCTTCTGGGCGAACTCGAGCAGGTTGAGCGTGCCCTCCACGTTCACCTTGTGCGCCAGCGCCGGGCTGAACTCGCTGCGGGTGCTGAGCAGTGCCGCCAGGTGGAACACCTGGTCCACCTCGTACTCGGCGTTGATGCGGTCCAGAAGTTGCGGGTCCAGGATGCTGCCGACGAACTCCTTCCGCACCTTCGCCCCGGTGCCCGACGGCAGCGGGTTCAGGTCGAGGGTGATGATCGGGCGATCCGGGTTCTGGCCCAGCCGGTCGATCAGGCCGTGGCCCATCTCGCCGCTGGCGCCGGTGATCAGGATGCTCGGGTGTCGGGACATGAGATTCGGTTCGGGGCCAGGGTTTACGGCACCGGCATGATACGGAGGTGGGGTTCTGGTCGCCGGCCGCCGATTCCCACAGCTGGATTTTTCCTTCACGATTTCTTAATGAGATTAATGAGATGGCCGGTTCGGGTGTGTACTATCCAGGTAGCCCGAATTTGTGGTGGTTTCTCATACTTTTCGTAGGTGCTGCATGACCCGTGTTCGTCGTCCGGGGTTTACCCTGATCGAGTTGCTGGTAGTGATCGCCATCATCGCGATTCTCATCGGCCTGCTGCTGCCCGCCGTGCAGAAGGTGCGGGACGCGGCCGCCCGCATGTCCTGCCAGAACAACCTGAAGCAGATGGGGCTGGCGGCCCACAACTTCGAGAGCGCGTACCAGACCCTGCCGCCGGGGGAGTGGACTCGCCCGTCCGACGGGGGCACCAGCCGTCCGTCGCTGGCGGCGGTGCTCCTCGGGTACGTCGAACAGGCGAACAAGTTCAACCAGTTCAACTTCGCCTTCGACGTGAACTCCTCGACGAACACGGCCGCCCGCCAGCAGGACGTGAAGATCTTCCTCTGCCCGTCGGACCCGTCGAACGCCTTCTTCACCACCGGCGGGCTTCAGGTCGGCCGGCTGAACTACTTCGGCAACGTGGGGGCGGTGGCCGACTGCCGGTCGTCCGTTCGCGCCGGCATCTTCAACGGCGACTACAGCCTCGTGGTGGCCGGTCAGACGCCGCGGGGGGTCACCATCACCTCCGTCACCGACGGCACCAGCAACACCGCCATGTTCGCCGAGGTGATGCGGAAGTTCGGCGACACCACCGTGGTGAACAACACCACCAACAAGGCGTCCGGCGACATCGCGGTCGCCCCCGCCGCGTTCGACGGGCGGGCCGACCCCGGCTGCCGCCCCGGCAGCACCGCCGGCACCCGCATCAACTACGTCGGGCTGCAATACTATCGCGGGGGCATCAGCCACAACTCGTTCTACAACCACACCCTGCCGATCAACTGGAACCGCAAGACGAACGACCCGACCACCCAAGCGTACACCTGCGGGGACGCCTCGTTCCGCCGGGCGCACATCGCCGCCTCCAGCTACCACACCGGCGGGGCGAACGTGTGCATGACCGACGGGTCGGTGCGGTTCGTCCGCGACTCGGTGGACTTCGCCGTCTGGCAGAACGTCGGCACCCGCGACAACGGGGAAGTGAACGTCATCCTGGACTGACGCCGGTGGCGTCAACACACTCGCCCCGGGCGGACACGCCCGGGGTTTCGTCTTCGCGGAGGTGGATCGTGCGTGGAATCACAGTGGCCGTGCTGGTGGCGGCGGCGACCGCCGTCGGGTGCGGCGGTTCGGGCGAGTTGCAGACGGCCGACCAGGAGAAGGCCGCCCTGGAAGACCTCGCCCAGTTCCTGAAAAACCTGCCGGCGGAGGGGAAGAAGCCGCCCGCCCGGATGGCCGAGTTCGAGCCGCTCGAGCCGATGGCCCCGATGGCGTCGGAGTCGCTGCGGAACGGCAAGATGGTGTACCTGTGGGGCGCCGGGCTGGCGGACGGCGGCACCGCCGTCGTCGCCTACGAGAAGAGGGCCGAGACCGAGAGCGGCTGGGTGCTGCTCCAGGACGGGTCGGTGAAGCAGATGACGGCGGCCGAGTTCAAGGCGGCGCCGAAGGCGAAGTGACAGATCAGGCCGAC